>NZ_JANZKV010000247.1 GCF_025060895.1 Stieleria sedimenti
GGTATTGGGCTAAAGCCTGCGCACCAACACTCATGCCATTCGTAATTGCCCTTTCTCCGCAGCAGTTCTCTAACAATCCATCCGTTCCCTGGAATCCGCACCCACCTCCCGCGACTGTCTAATGGCCCATCCGATTTCATCTGTTTCGATCTGGGGGCGACGAGCGTTGATCGCTCTCGTCTTGCTGGGGGCAGTCGGCGCCGTCACCACGTTTGCGACCAGCACACTCGATCGTGACGTCGAGTCGTCCATTCTGACCCACCGCGTCTCACGCGGCCAACTGGCGGTCACGGTAACTGAGAATGGGACGGTCGAAAGCAGCAACAACGAAGAAATCAAGTGCATGGTCAAGGGCGGCAGCACGGTCCTGTGGGTGATTGAGACCGGAACGATCGTCAAGCCCGGCGAAGAACTGGTGCGATTGGACACGTCACAGATCGAAGACAACATTTTGGCCCAGGAAATCATCTACGAGAACGCGCTGGCCAACAAAATCACCGCCGAAAGTGACGTGGCGGTCGCGGAAACGAGCATCACGGAATACCTGGAAGGGACGTTCATCGAAGAACGAAGCACGATCGAGAAAGAGATCTTTGATGCCGAGCAAGCGCTCAAGCAGGCCGAGCTGAGTTACGAGTCCAACGTTCGGATGGCCGCCAAGGGTTTGATCAAGACGCTTCAATTGCAGGGCGAAAAATTTGCCGTCGAATCGGCTCGCAAAGCGTTGGAATTGAAACAGACCAAGTTGATGGCGCTTGAAAAGTACAAGAAGCAGAAGGAGTTGCAGACATTGGAGAGCAACTTGCGGGCGGCCAAGGCGCGGCTAGCATCCTTCGACGCGTCACTGCGACTCGAACAAGCCCGCTTGGAACGTGAAAAGGAACAGCTGAAGAACTGCACGATCACCGCGGAGATCGGTGGGATGGTGATTTTTCCGTCCATGGCAGACTGGAAATCAACGCCGGATATCGAAGAAGGGGCTGTGGTGCGCGAGCAGCAAACGCTGTTGGTGATTCCCGATGTCAGTCAAATGCAGGTGAAGGTCGGGATCCATGAATCGAAAGTGGATCGTTTGAAGGTCGGCATGCCTGCGAAAATCGAGTTGCAGGACGTCCAGCTGGTCGGCGAAGTCAGTGAGATTGCCGAAGTCACCAAGCCGGCGGGTTGGTGGACGGGCAACCTGGTGAAATACGACACGATCATCAAATTGCAACAACGCGAAGGGCTGAAGCCGGGCATGAGTGCGATCGTCGATGTCGTGCTGGCCGAGCACAACGACGTGCTGACCGTTCCCGTCGCGAGCATCTTGGAAAGCGACGGACAGTTTTTTTGCTGGGTCGAAGAACGCGGCAAGGTGACCCGTCGTCTGATCCAATTGGGCGACACCAATGACGAGTTCACCATTGTCACCGCTGGGCTGGCCGAGGGCGAGAAAGTGGTGTTGGATCCGTTGGCCTATGTTGATGAAGCGCAGCAGCAAGCCTTGCGTCCGGCGAACGCGGGCGAGCAAGATGCCGAGGAGTTGGCGGGCATCGTGAAGCAGGATTCCGAGTCGCCCAAGCCGTCTGCGCCCAAGCCGTCTGCGTCTGAGCCGTCTGCGTCTGAGCCGTCTGCGTCTGAGCCGTCTGCGTCTGAGCCCGCTCCCGGAACGTGATCGAGGCTGAAACGAAATGGGCAAATTCACGCAAACGCTAAAGCTGGGCTTCAAAAGTCTGATGGTCCAGAAGCTGCGTTCGGCGCTCGCGGCGTTGGGGATTTTCATCGGCACCACGACCGTGATCTGGTTGGTCGCGATGGGCGAGGGCGTCAGCTATGACGCCCAGCAACAGATTTTGCAATTGGGCGCCAAGAACATCATCGTCCGCACCATCGAGCCACGGTCGAGCGAAGACGCCGACGAACGCGTCAAAACGTATGGCGTCACGCGGGCCGACTATCGCCGCATTCTGTCCAATGTGCCGACGATCGAAACGTCGGTGCCGATCCGCGAACTGCGTCGCGAATTCATGGTTCGTGGGCGGCGGATGGACGCCAAGTTGGTCGGATGCACGCCGGAACACTTGGAACTGAATCGATTGGAGATCGCCCGTGGGCGTTGGATCAATGAGCGGGATGACCGCGAAAACGTGGTGGTCCTGGCCGACGGGACGGCCAAGCGGCTCTTCCCACAGGAAGACCCGATCGGCCAGAAAGTGCGCGTCGAAAGCGATGTCTACCGGGTGATCGGGCAAACCAAACCACGCGAAGCTTCAGCCGCGGTCGGCGGATCACTCGATGCACGTGAATACAGCAGCGATGCCTACATCCCGCTGAAAACGTTTCAGCATCGGGTGGGGGACCAAATCATGACGCGGACCGGCGAAGGGTTTAATTTCAAAGGCGAGATCGTCGAATTGACGCAGATCACGCTGTCGGTGCGTGACATCAAAGACGTCGACGTCACTGCCGCGATCGTCAAGCACTTGTTGGAAACCTACCACGAGCAAGAAGACTTCGCCGTCGTCGTTCCCAAGGAACTGTTGCGTCAGGCCGAACGAACGCGGACGATGTTCAACGTCTTGTTGGTGGTGATCGCGGGGATTTCGTTGTTGGTCGGCGGGATCGGGATCATGAACATCATGTTGGCGACGGTGACCGAACGGACGCGTGAGATCGGGATCCGCCGGGCCTTGGGGGCCAGACGCGTCGACATCATTCAACAGTTCTTGACCGAGACGTTGGTGCTGACCGGAAGCGGTGGTCTGTTGGGCGTGCTGTGCGGGCTCCTGTGCGGACCGATCTTTCGCGCGCTACGCTCGATCGTGGCAACGGTTTCACCGGACATCTTGCCCGAGATCGTTTATACTCTCGAGCCTCGAATTGCGTTGTGGTCGGTGCTGTTGTCGCTGTTCATCTCACTCGGCGTCGGATTGATTTTTGGGGTCTATCCGGCGCGGCGAGCGGCCTACATGAGCCCGATCGAAGCCCTGCGTCATGAATAGCCATTTGGATGGGATCGGAAATCAACCCCTACGCGGCGCCACAGAACGCTCCGTCACCGCCACCCTTGCAAGGTGAATTCCGGCCGCGGCGATTGCGATTTGCCGTAGGGTTTGCTGCGCTGGTGTTGATCGGGGCGCCCGTCGCTTCGGCCTGTGCGGTGTACGACATCGAGTCGATCGTCGTCAGCGGTCCACTGTTGTCGCTGTTTGCGATCGTCTTGGCGATCCTTTCCAGACGAACCGATCTGCGTGGGTTTTGGATCCTCAGCGCCATGATGATCGCGATGTCGATCGGATGTTTCTTGACGATCTTTCTGAGGGAGTGGAGCCCCGGCGAAGCGCAGACTCCGATCGGAGCGGCCACGGTCGTGTTTGCGATCGTGATCCAGGCGGGCTGGGTCATCCTGCGGAGCGTCTGGGAGCGGGGGAGGAGGTTCGGTGAGGGGGATTCCAATCCATCGTGATGCAGACGAGCAGAGAAGACCCGAAGGCGATACTTGATACCCTAGCGGTGAAACCCGACAATAATCACGCCTCAAAATGATCTGCGATTTAGCACGTCAATCGATGTGAAGCGTCTCAATGCTGAGCCCCTCACCCCCAGCCCCTCTCCCCCAATTCCTGACTCGCTTAGGCTCGCCAGGAATCGGGGGAGAGGGGAGCCAGGGTGATTCATGTTCCCTTCTCGATTTAGCGGTCGGGCCAAATGAGGTGGCATAGGGCTGGCGCCGTTGACCCATTCGTTTTGAGGGGCGTTCCGTCATTGACAAAGGCCCGAAACGGTTCTATCGTTCATCGCAGATAAACGATAGAGGGTCACTTGATGGAAGACACGGAAATGAACGATCCCGAAACCTGCCCCACGGAGAAAGCGGGCATCAGCTTCTTTGAACGCTACCTGACCGTCTGGGTGGGGCTGTGTATCGTGGCCGGAATCGGCCTCGGCAAGCTCGCTCCCGGGATCGCCAAGTCACTCGATGGGATGGCGATTGGTGTGAAGGGTGCCCCGGTGATTTCGATTCCCATCGCGGTCTGCCTGTTCTTCATGATGTACCCGATCATGGTCAAGATCGACTTCGGCGAAGTCGTGAAAGCGGGCAAAGCGATTCGCCCGGTGGGTCTGACGTTGTTTCTCAACTGGGCGATCAAGCCGTTCACGATGTACGCGATCGCCAGTTTCTTTCTCGGCACCTTGTTCCTCGGATTCATCGGTCCCGACGCGGTTGATTATGTGAAAGCCCCCTTGGGGAGCGATCTTGAGGTCGGCGCAACGTATGGTGCCGGCGAGGCGGTGCTGGTCGACGGCGTGACGATGTTGAAGGTTCCGCTGTGGCGCAGTTACTTGGCGGGCTGCATTCTGCTGGGCATCGCACCCTGCACCGCGATGGTTTTGGTTTGGGGGTTTTTGGCGAAGGGCAACGACGGACACACGCTGGTGATGGTCGCGATCAATTCCCTGACGATGCTCGTGCTGTACGGCGTGTTGGGCGGATTTCTGCTCGGCGTCGGACAGCTTCCGGTTCCGTGGCAAGCGTTGTTGTTGTCGATCGGCGTTTATGTCGCGCTACCGTTGGCGGCCGGATACCTCTCACGCAAATGGCTGATCGCCACTAGGGGAGAGGTCTGGTTTCGCGACAAGTTCTTGCACTTCTTGACGCCGATCACGATCACAGCACTGCTGGCCACGTTGGTGTTGTTGTTTTCCTTCAAAGGCGAAACCATTGTTGAGAACCCGCTGACGATTCTTTGGATTGCCATTCCGTTGACGATTCAGACGCTGGTGATCTTTGCGCTCGGCTACGGCATCAGTAAAGCGATGGGATTCACGTACGAGTCCGCTGCGCCGACAGCGATGATCGGCGCGTCGAATCATTTTGAAGTCGCGATCGCGACGGCCACGATGTTGTACGGATTGTCCTCCGGGGCAGCGCTTGCGACCGTTGTCGGTGTGTTGATCGAAGTGCCTTTGATGCTGGGCCTGGTCAGGTTCTGCGTCAAGACGAAAGGCTGGTTCCCGGCCGAATCTGCCAGCGAAGGCGAATCGTGTCAACCGGATCTGGCTGGACAGGGTCGCTCGGACGAGGCAAGCTGACTTGCGACGGGGTAGACCTCTTAAGCAAACACATAGACCAATGAAAAATAGACGCCCAGCGAAATGAAGATCCATCCGGTCGTCATCCGCGCCCACCATTCAATCTTGCCAAGCACTTTGTAGGTGGTGCCGACGGCGTTCGCGCTGAACGCCAACAGGAAAGCGACCAGAATGACGGGCAACCCGGTGCCGATTCCGTAGACAAACGGCAATACCAACGATCCTCCCGGCACCGTCCCGTCGGGAAGGCTCAATCCGATTCGTGTCAGCACGCTGGTGATCGCCCCGGAATCCGAGCCGAGTGTTAACGCCAGCAGGCCGAAGAACCATGCAGCGGAGGTCGGACAGAAGGACATTGCAAACAGAGCACCCAACAAGAGTGCTCCCCAGAGTCCCATCGAGTCGACGCGGCGTTGCATGCCCTCGTTGAGCAACCCGCCTCCGAAACTGATCGACACGATTCCAGCCAATAGCATCCCGAGCAGCAGGAAGATCGGACCAAGCAGCAGATGCATGTACTTTTGCAAAAGCAACGAAACCATCGGGATGGACAGACTGGTCCAAGTCAACAACCCTGCCAAGGTCACATACAGCAGACAGCGTCCGATCGTGTAGAGCACGCCGGCATGAATCACGCTCTTTGAGTTCTCAACTTTGCTGCCGATGTACGAAATGGCCGCAATATTGGTCGCTAAGGGGCAGGGGCTGATTGAGGTCAGCACACCGAGATACAAAGCGGCGATCGCGTAGATCGAGTACGTCAACATGGTTCCGATCTCTTGGCTCTTCGTTTCAGCAACAGACGATCAGTTCAGATACGCTTGGATGCTGGTTCGCACGTACTGGATGAATTCCGGTTTCTTTCGCACCTTCACCCAGATGTCCTTCAGGTCCTTGTACTCGTTGACTTTGTTTTCCTTCACGTCGGCAATGATCAGCGCCGGACCTTTCACTTTGTAAGCCTTGGCGAGTTGCGCATTCTTCGGCTGCTCATAATCAATGTAGCGAAATTCCACCGACCGGCTCTCTACTTGGTCCGGGAAGCCCTTCTTGACCGCCTCCTCGGAATAGCTGCCCATCATCTTGCATGTCGGACAACGTTCGGTGCGGTGGAAATACATCGCCACGACACGGTCAGCCGGCGGATCGGGGGCTTGAGCCTGCAAAGCAAAATGGCTCGCAAATGCGACCGCACAAAAAACAAGGATGCGCAACATGACACACTCCCATCGGTATCGAGTCAAGGAAGGATTATTCGGGCAACGGCAGGTCAACAAGCGTCTCGTCTTCCGTCGTTTCATCTGCCGCAGTGTTTGGTCTTGATGCTGATTTGTCAGCTGCGACGGCGGCATCATTGGCAGCGTCCAGCAATCCGTCGATTTCCTGTTGAATCAACGTCGCAAATGCTTCTTTGTCGTTGACCAGGCCCCAGACCTGATCGAGCCGTTTCCATTCCGCCGGCTCACCGTGTTGCATGCGCGTCAGAACCACAACCGGCATGACAATCTCGAACTGTTCGGCGAGATGCGAATGCTCGTCGTCTTCGTAGTTCAGTGTCTTCCAGGCAACCGTTCCGTCTTGTAGTTCGGCGGCGAACTCCGACTGCACGACTGCCAATGTTTGAGACTCAATCGCACGACAGGTGGTGCATCGGGTGTTGCTGAAGAAATAGTTGACGATTACGCCATCTTGAGGATCGATGGTGCTCGCATCGGCGATCGGCCCTGCGGTCAACGGTCCCGAAGAGTTCAACGCCTCCAGTTGGTCGGCGATGCGGGTCAGTTGAGGTTCAATCGATCGAATCGCCTGGTTATCGAGTGAACGTGCAATCAGGACCACGATCGTCGCGGAGAAAAACGAGAGCAATGCAATGGAGAGTGATGTTTTGAGGTCCACAGTTCCAATCCTTGGTCGGTTCGTGAATGCCCCGGCGCGAAGGTCACGCAGGGCGGATTTTTTCCATGACGGCGGAGAGTTTGACTTGAAAGGTTTGACGCATGACGAAATAGGTTTCGATGCGCTATTGCGGTAGGACTTGGATGATTTCCTCGGGTGATGGAATCTTGCCGACGAACTTGACTTGACCATCAATCGCCAGTGCCGGAGTACTCATCACTCCAAACTTGACGATCTCGTTGATGTCTTCGATCTTTTCAACGTCCGCTTGAAGGTTGGCTTGTTTCACCGCGGTCTCGGCGTTTTCTTTCAGTGCCGCACATTTTCTGCATCCGGTTCCGAGAATTTGAATCGTGGTCATGATCATTCCTTTTACTGTTGAAGGAGGTTGGTTGAAGAGTAGGCTTCCGTCTTGTTCGCCTTCGGTCCCAAGTGTTTGACCACCGCCTCTTTGGAAAGAAACGTCGTGATCGCTCCCGCGATGAACAGCGCCGGCAAGACACACGCCAGCGTGTGGTTGCGGGCATACCACTGCAACAGCAAGAAGGCCTCCACGATCGCCCCGGTCACTTTGGTGGCCAGCGGGTCCGCGGCGGCATCAAATTGTGGCGTCGCCAACGGGACGAAGTAGGCAAACAGGAAGACTGGCTGGAGCGCGGCGAAGATTTTCCATTCTCGTTTCATTTTAGAACCCCGATTTGCAGTTGCGTAGTTGCACAACTATGCAAATGTAGGGCCAAAGAAGAACGCGTTTAAGAGAGCACGTTCAGTTGGTGGTCGACGTGGCACTTCACCACCGACTCAATGCATCCGAACAATTGCTTCAAACACTTGACGCGCAGCCGGTAGAAGACCATTTGGCCGCGTTTTTCACTTTCCACAATCCCCGCATTCTTCAGCTGAGTCAGGTGACGGGAAACGGTGGACATGTCGGTGCCGATCGCCTCGGTGAGGTCGCAGACGCACACCTGGTCGTCCTCTGACAGCACATCCACGAGTTTCAACCGTGCGGGATGAGCCAAGGCTTTGAGCACCTTGGCGCGTGTCTCGTACTTGGCCTTTTCATTCTTATCCATCGCATTCTTTTGGGGACCATGTGATTGTTTGCCGCCAAGGAAGGTGTCTTCGGATAGTTTACCACCAATGCTCAGCGAGAGGGTGACTTCAATTCCCGGCCGCATCGACGACGACTTGATTGTCGACTTGTTTGACGCCGGGTTCCAATCGCATCAGCAGTTCGCTCATGCGGCGATCTTTCTCGCTGGCGACGGTCCCGCTGAGGATTGCGGTTGGTCCGTTCATGGTGACGTTGACGCCGCGAATGCGACTGCTCGGCGGCAGGCTGTTCAGCGCTCGCCGGGCGGATTGTTGAACTTCGCTGGCGGCCCGCGGTGGCACCTCGATCGCCGATCGCAATCGAACACGGATGATCGGTTTTTGACTTGAGGTTCCCTGGCCTCCGAAGGCTCCGCCGAGTGCGCCGAACAATCCTCCCAGTCCACCGCCACCAAACCCGCCGCCACCGGCCCCGCCGGTGGTTCGTCCGGCCGTTCCGCCGCCTTCGGCTGCGATTCCAAACCCCTGGGTGGTGGACGTGCCGATCGAGTCGCCTCGTTCGATTCCCTCGAACACACTCAAGTCCGGCTCGGCACCTTGAAACTGGGTCCCGCCGGTGTCTTCGGCCCCATCCTGTGCTTGTGCGGATCCACCGCTGGCGGCGAAAACGGCGGCCAGCAAAACGATCGAAAGCGAACGACAAAACCGAGTGATTCGATTCGGTGAGACCATGACGGAACCTTGGACAAAAGATGGGCAACCAGATTTCTTGATCTGTTACGTTAGTCTAACCATCGGCGCCTCCAAACGTTTCGGTTTCTGCCGAGTACACTTCGTGGGTTGTCAACCAAGATCGAGCCCGGAGAATCGAATCATCCGTCATGTCCAGCCCGCACTTGCCTGTCGGCAGCGGTGCGCTGGGTGGCGACCGGGCCGGCCGGACCGCAGCAGCTGTCGTTTGCCCTGAAACGATTTTTCCCTGTTTTGAACGAATTCACGGGCGTTTTTTCCCCTCAACCAAAGACGAAATCGATGTCGATCTCTTCTCCCGTCTCCGTTTTTCGCGCCACGTTGCCGGTGTTCGCTTCGGCATTTGTTTGTTTGATGTTGGCTGCCGCTCCGGTTTCCGCGGCCGACGACAGCAAGTCGGCCGCGGACGACGCCCCCGGCGCACCACGTTTGTTACCAAGTGATACACTCGTCTACATTCGTCTGGACAGTGCCGATGACTTGCGGAAACAGATGGACAAGACGTCGATCAGCAAGATGATCAACGATCCGAAAATGAGGCCGTTTGCGGATCAGTTTTACGCGACCGCGCGCGACTTGTTCGATCAAATCAGCGATCGGGTCGGCGTCAATCTGGATGAGTTGCTCTCGATTCCGCACGGCCAAGTCGCGTTTGCGATCCATCCGGTCAAGCCGCTGGAGGAGGACGAGAAACCGGAGATTCAGGCCCGAGAAAACGAAGACCAGACGGAGCTGGAACAACGCCGGGAACGTCAGAAGCGGCGCGAGTTGTATTCGTTCGGCGGAACATTGATCATCGATGCGGACGAGAATATCGATCAATTGATGGCGATCGTCGAACGATTCGAAGAGCAGGTCTTGCAGGGCCGGTATGTCCGCCGTATCCGTGAAATCGGAGCGACCGAAGTCACCCGGCTATTGCCCGGGCGTTTCGGCCAGCAACCGATCGAGTTTTTTGAGAAAGACGGAACCTTGGTGATCGGGGTCGGGCATTCGACCGCACAAGATGTGCTCAATCACTGGTTGGACAAAAACGATGAACCGACGTTGGCCGACAACGCGAAATTTGGAACGATCATATCACGCTGTATCGGTGCCGAAGACACTCGCCCCCAACTGACGTTCTTCGTCGATCCGCACGCGATCGTCGATCGAATCATCAAACGCAGCGGATCGTTGACGGCCGGATTCATTTGGCCGGTGATCCAGGACCTGGGCGCAAATCGCATCGGCGGGATCGGCGGCAGCTCGTTTTCCGGCGGCGACGCGTTTGAGGGGATCGCGCACTACCACATCAAAATCGATCCGCCGCGCGACGGGGTGCTGGGCGTGTTGCGGCCCGAAACCGGCGACACCACCCCGCCCAACTGGGTGCCTGATTCCGTGGCCGGTTACACGTCGATCAATTGGGATTTTGAGAAAGCGTATGACAACGTCGGCAAGGTGATCGACAAATTGCAACAGCGAACCGACGCCTTGAAAGAAATCGCCGAGGCGCCGATCGAGAAACGCCTGGGCGTGAAGCTGCGCGAAGACTTGCTGCAGAACATGACGGGCCGGTTGGTGCGTGTGACATGGATGGAAAAGCCGATTCGCTTCAACAGCGGTGTCAACGTGCTGGCGATCGAGATGAAAGACGCCCTCAAAACCAAATCCAATTTGGCGCAGATCCGGGACCGCATGCCGAATCAAATGAAGGTCGATTCGATCAGCGGGCACGTCGTTTATCGGCTTCGTGGCCCCGGCGATAATTTCCCACAGAACATGCGACGTCCCGAACCGAGTTTCATGATCTTGGGGAAATGGTTGATCTATGCCGACAGCACCCAGTTCATGGAGAAGGCTGCGTTGGCCGATGCCGGCAACTTGCCGCGTCTGGTCGAACTGCCGGAATACGATCTCGTGGCGAGTGAATTGGGCGGCAAGCTGGACGGGGAATCGCCGTTTCTGTTGTCGTTCATCGATGGAGCCCAGGGGATCCGCGTGATCTATGACTTGGCCAAAGACGAGAACTCACGCAACATGATTCGCCGCGCGGGAGAGAACAACATCGTGGCGCGAAAGTTCTCCGAGTTGCTTGATCAAAATGAATTGCCACCGTTTTCGGAATTCGAAAAGTATTTCGCACCGACCGGCTTTTTCGGATACGACGAGCCCGACGGAATTCACTTCGGGTTCTTCACCCTGCGGGCCGATCCGACCGACGAGTGACACGTTCCGCGGGAGGCAAGCGTTGTGGTTCCCGTGCGAAGCGTCAGCGGAAAGATTGATTGGTCAAAAGATTGATTGGTCAAAAGATTGGGGCTCCGTGGATGGCACACGGCTTGCGGAGAACCGTTGCTGAGATTTTTTGACCACCTCATTTTTTGACCATTTCTCGCAGCAAGAAGTCTCGGCCTGGCGGGAGACACGGATCCACGCCAGTGACGGGGCACGCGTTGCACCCCATTAGCGCGGACTTCAATCAGCAATGGGTGATCCGGTGATGCCGCCGTCCAATCAGAATCCGCCGGGCGCGGTGAACTCGGCGTAGTCGCTGAATTCATCGTGGTGTTCGGGGGCGCGGTTGCTGAACCGGGTGAAGTCGGATTCCCAGGTCAATTGCACGTCGCCGACCGGGCCGTTCCGCTGTTTGGCGATGATGATTTCGGCTTGCCCGGCGTACTGGGCGCGTTCTTCGCCGCGATGGTAATACTCTTCGCGGTGGACGAACATCACGACGTCGGCGTCTTGCTCGATGGCCCCGGATTCGCGCAGGTGGCTCAGTTTGGGGCGATGGTCTTTGCTGTCTTCGGCCTGGCGATTCAATTGCGACAGGCACAACATCGGAACGCCCAGTTCACGCGCCATCCCTTTGAGACGTCGGGCGATTTTTGCGACTTGTTCTTGACGGGGGTCGCGTGAGTTATCCGGTTCGATCAGTTGCAGGTAGTCGATCACGATCAAACCGAGACTGCCGTGCCGTCGTTTGATCCGTCGTGCGGCCGCGGCGATTTCGCTGACCGTTCGGCTGGGGGAGTCATCGACGAAGAACGGCGCGGTGCTGATTTCGTTGGCCTTGTTGATCAAGCGGGTTTGATCCTCGGCGCTGATCGTTCCGTTTCGCAGGCGGTGACCGTTGACGCGGGCGAGTGAGCAGAGCATCCGGTCGGCCAATTCGATGCCTGACATTTCCAAGCTGACAAACAGCACCGGTTGTCGCATTTCGATGGCGCCGTGTTCGGCGATGTTCATCGCCAGCGCCGTTTTTCCCATCGAGGGTCGGGCGGCAAGAATGATCAGTTCGCCGTTGTGCAACCCGCCGGTCATGGTGTCGTAGTCGGCCAGACCGGTTTCGACGGTCCCGTCGGTGACTTCACCGCGCAAGCGGGCTTCCATGCGGTCCATCGCGGCGTGCAGCACGTCGTTCATCGAGTGCAGGGAGTTGGACGACCGCCCGTCCATGATCGAGAAGACTTTCTGTTCGGCCTGGGCGCAGAGTTCTCGCGCGTCGCTGGCCTGGTCGTAGGCGTCGCGGAGGATTTCGGTGCTGGCGTTGATCAGGTTCCGGTAGACCGCTTTTTCGGAAACGATGCCGGCATAGTAGACCGCGTGTGCGGCATTGGGCACGGAGTTGGAGAGCTTGGCCAGATACGCGGCCCCACCGATCTTGTCAAACTCGTCCGACGTTTTCAGCCGGGAAACGAGCAGCATCACATCGATCTTCTCGCCGTTGTCGTACATGTCACGCAAGTGCGTGTACAAGATCCGATTGGCATCGCCGTAGAAATCATCCGCTTTTAAGGACGCGGTGTCGTCACAGACTTCGGGCAACAGCAGGATACTGCCCAGCACGCCCATTTCGGCTTCGAGGTCATAGGGCGGCTGACGTTGAAGGATTTCGGCAGCCGAGAGTGGTTTCTTTTTCTTTTTGTCCCACGGACGTTCGTTCTGGTCAGCCATGAAGTTTCCGATCCCTGGAAGGTCTTGAAGAAGCAGCGGCAAAGGTCCGCTGAATGAGAGGCGAGGTCAGTGTCTGGTGTTTCGCCGAAAGTTTCAAGTTGCGGGTTTTAAGTTTCGAGTTTCAATTTCAAGTGAGTTGGCAGTTGGCACGAAAACTGGGGGCAGAAAATTGGATGGTGGAAAACGAGAATCAGACAAGAAAATCGGTGACAAGAAAATATCGGGTGGTTTCATAGAACCTGAAACCTGAAACCTGAAACCTGAAACCTGAAACCTGAAACCTGAAACCTGAAACCTGAAACTTCCCGCTTACCCCGTTTTCAGCATCGATTCGATTCGGCGGATCGCTTCGTCGGTCGAGAGGGCGGCTTGCCCCCTGCCGACGCTGCGTCCTGCGTCGAGCCATTGGCGGACGCGCTGATTGGCCAGGATCGCGGTGCTGTGGCTGCGTCCCCCGAAGTGCCCGCCGATTTCGGAGTAGGCGCTGCTGGTCATTTCGCGGGCCAAGTACATCGCCAGCATTCGCGGTTCGGTGATCGACTTGGTTTGCGAACCGGACTGCAGCGACTTGGAATCCAATTGAAAGACTTTTTCGACGGCGCGTTCGATCGCGTTGAGCGTGATCGGGACACCGGAGGAGCGGAGCAGGTGGGCGCCGTGCTGACGAATTTGATCCATCGAGGGCATTTGGCCGTGCATCCGTTGCAGCAGGGCGACCAGATTGACGATGCCGCTGAGCAGTCGCCCGTCACCGCCGGCGACCGATGCGATTTCTTGCAGCGTCGCGTCGGGCCAAGGGATCAAGCAACGTTCTTCGGCATAGCGTGAGAGCAGCTGCACCCGTGTTTGGGCGTCCAGGGATTCGACTTGGCAAACCAGCCCCGAAGCCAACCGCCCCGAAAGTTCTCCGCCCAGCCCGTTGATCTCATTGGGCGACTTGGTTCCGGCAAACACCAGGGGTTTGCCGACGTCGGCAAGCATCTCGATGGTGTGGTGGAGTTCGCGAATCGTGGCCTTCTTTTCGACAAAGAATTGGATGTCGTCGATCAACAGCGCATCGGCGTCACGAAAACGGGACCGAAAGGCGGGCAAACAGTTTCCGTTGAGCGCTTTGATGAAGTCATTGGTGAATTCTTCAGCGGACAGGTAGACGACCCGTCGCATGCGATGGAGACCGCGGAGTTTTCCAGCCACGGCGCTCAACAAGTGCGTCTTCCCGGACCCCGGCGGTCCCCACAGAACCAAGGGCGACGCCAGACCGGGGCTTTCGATGGCCATCTTGCAGGCGGTTCGCGCCAGCTCGTTGCACTGCCCGCCGACAAAGTTTTCCCAACTGCATTCGCTTCGCATGTTGGAGCCGTGATTGGCCGTCTTGTCGGTCGATGGCTTGGCTTCTCCCTGCGTCCCCGGTGATGCCATCCCGCCGGCGAGATCGCCGGCGGCAGAGACCGCCGCTCGCGGTGCCGTCGTGGTTCGTTTCGGACGCGGCGACTTTCGTGAATCGGTGCCGTCTCGCAGGATTGCTTGCAGCGACTGGGCGCCCCGCGGCTTCCGCATCACAGACGATCCGCCAGCGTTCCCCGCGGTTCGGCGTTCCTGTCGCACCGATGACCCGGGGCGGGAAGTTTCGCTCGGCTCGCCGATGCCGCTGGCATCGCTTGCGTCCCCTTCGGCGAACGGAAGCTCGGCTTGGTGCTTGGGGCGATCCTCGACATGGACCCTGACGGTGGTCGATGCTCCACAAGCCGAGGCGGCGGCACCACGCATCGCTGCCAGATAGTGATTGCTCAAGCGGTCGGCGGCGAACTGTCCGGCAGCAACGGCGACGATCGATCGCGAGGGTTCGACGGAACCGGCAACCGGATCCGCGACTTCCAGAACAAAGCGAACGCCCGAGAACCAAATCTGGAAACGCTCGTGCCCCACACGTTGCTTCAAAGCCTCCTTGAATGTCGCGATGACGTCCGAGTCATCGGTGCAGCCGTGCGGTGTGGACATACCGGGAGCGCAGTCCTCCATCATGGATGTTCGCGGGATCAGTCGGGAACCAACCAGACGACACGGACTTGCGGCCACGCATCGTTGTGCTGTGTCGATCGGGTTGGTGTGTTCTTGGGGAATCCATCGAGCCGGAAAAGCAGCCAAAGCGTTGGCAAGAAAAGCAGCCAACCTAGCTCCGCTGGGTGGCATTTCAGCCTCCCGGATCGATGAGGGGCTTGAGTCCTCGGTGTGAAAATCGAAACCCCCCGGTGGTGTAGTCCGCAGCGTTTGCGGACACATTGGTGTTGGGGCGTGATTTCTTCACGTCGCGTTCATCAAGTGGGCGAGATTCTATGTTTGCTAGCACGCAAGTCAAACCGATTGCTAGCAAGTTGCGGATGCTTTTTTTTTGGACCCGGGCGATCATTCGACTGGGGCAATAATTCCCGGTCGCATGGTTCGAATCTGGCCGTGCCCGTTGTCAAACCTGCCTGCTTTGTGCGAGTTTTCCGGGGCGTGGAAAAAGTGTCGCCCGCGGCGAGAACGCGTGCCATCGGAAATCCGAGGTGTGTCTGTAAAGTATTGCTGTGCAGTGGTTTGTGGCATCTGCTTGGCGATCGGAGTCGAAATCCGGCCGCACCAACGGCGGCTGATCGATGCAGACGGATCCACGAAAATCTATCTTCGGTGGCAGCGAGGCGTCGGGAAAACGAACGGCAAGCCGATTAGCACTACGGTATTGGACAGATGTGCTCCTAATCATTTCGGCTCTGGTTCAATTCCGCACGATTTTATGCCGGGGGTCTTGCTATACTCCGTCTGGCCCGTGATAGGGTTTCATGGACTTTGGCAAATGGACCACCTATACTGTTCATGTTGTCACTGCGACGACATCACACCGTTTACTGAGAAGGCTAATGGGGACCAAGCAACTCACCGACCGCCAACGGCGGGTATACGAGTTGATTCGAGAGTTAATTCTCAACCGGGGCTATGGACCAACGGTTCGTGAGATCGGCGAGGCATTTGGCATCAAGAGCCCGAATGGGGTGATGTGTCATTTACGGGCGCTCGAGCGAAAGGGATTGATCCACCGCAGCCCCAATAAATCGCGTGCGATCGAATTGACAGACAAGCTGGATCGTCAAAATCACAGTCTTCCGATGGCCGGAATGGTTGCCGCCGGAACGACGGCATTGGCGTTTGAGCAGAGCGACACGATGGATTTCAGCGGGATGTTCTGCCAGAACGACCGTTTCATCCTGCAGGTGTCGGGGGATTCGATGATCGACGCGCACATTCAAGACGGCGATTTTGTCGTCATCCAAAAGCAGGAATCGGCTGAGCCGGGCCAGATGGTGGTGGCAGAGCTCCCCAGCGGAGACTCGACGCTAAAGTTCTGGTTCCCGGAAGAGGGACGCATTCGGCTGCAGCCGGCCAACGCCGAGATGTCGCCGCTGTATGTCGACGACGCCAAGGTCGTCGGCGTTGCCGTCGGCGTCGTGCGGAACGTGTTGTAAGCGGCCGCTGCCGGCCTGTTCGCTGCCGGCCTGTTCGCTGCCGGCCTGTTCGCTGCCGGCCTGTTCGCTGCCGGCCTGTTCGCTGCCGGCCTGTTCGCTGCCGGCTGATCGACCCTCCCGGACAGAGGTCGTGCAGTTTTTAAGTCGTTGATTTCAAAGGGTTTTCGTCACTCTCCCTCTGGACATCGATTCTTTTACTGCAGGATTTGGCAACCGATTTCGATTCTCTCCCGCTGGGAGAGACGGCGTTTGCGCAGCAAGCAAACGCCAGAGAGGG
>NZ_JANZKV010000248.1 GCF_025060895.1 Stieleria sedimenti
GTGTTGCCGGCATCGGGTCCCAGGTTGATACCGCTGGCCGCGCCGCTGATCGACAGATTCGAAATTGTGACCGAATCGGTGCCGACCAGGTCGAACACGTAGCTTCCGTCGACGTTGTTGCCGCGATTGAGGATCGCGGGATTGTCAACGTTGGTCGGGCCGACGATACGGACACCGGAGTCTTCCGCTTCAATCACGATGTTGGATTCGACCGCGTAGGTTCCCGAATCGACATAGATGACGTCACCGGGTCCGAGGTCATAGGCGAACAAAATCTCGCGAATGGATGACTTTGGCGCATCCGGTGAAGTACCACTGGCCGAAGGATCTCCCGCTGCGGTGGTGTATTGGTTGTCGCTCAGGTCGGAATCGTCGGCGATGTTGACGTAGTAGGCATTGATCTGGCCCGTGATCTTGATGGGGCTGGGGGATGTCCCAATTAATCCGCTTGCGGCCTGGACTTGAACGTAGTAGCGGCCGGGTACAATCGAACCATCGACGTTGTAAAGAAACTGTCCGTCGTTAGTCGTGTCGTCGGCGAGCAGAATTGCGTCTCCGCCGCCTTCGGGAATCAGGCTGACATCAACCGTCCCGGCAACGTCACTCGTCCGCCAATGGACTTGGAACGATTGCCCCGCGGGCCAATCCGCCACGGCGGCGGGTCGAGTAATGAGCATGAACTGCGGCGGACTCTTCGAGGCCGCTGTCGTGCCGCCGTACGCACCCAGATTGATGTAACCCCCATTTTCGTTCGGCTCGTCGCCCACTGACACAGATTCGTCACCGCGGTCGATGCCGACAGATTGAACGGCGTCAACGGTCCAGGTGCCAACTGCGAATACGGGCAAACCGGTTGACGGATCGAGTACGGGCGCGGAACTCTGACCATGCAGGCTTCCGTACAGACTCTGTAAATGAAAATCGTCATCGAATCCTCGCAAGATCCCGTTTGATCCGATGATTCCATCCAGTCCAGACGGATCGACGAAGCTTGGGTCACCTACAAGGCTGGAACTGTCAGACACGCTTGCGAGTTGCCAGGCGTTGAGTGTGGCCCGCGGCGAGCCGGCCCACACTCCCATGCTTCCGTGGCCTATAACGGAGAACAGGTTGTAATCGGATCGATGAGTGAGTTGGCTGGATGCATCCAGTCGAAATGCGGTGCCATCATCAACGACAAAAATATTATTTAGGATTGCCGGTCCGCCGCCGTGGATGATATCGAGTGCCGAGGCGTCGCCAACAAGGACCACGGTGTTGTTTTTTATTTCCGTGGATGCGGCGGGATTTTTCAGCCCGATCGCGACATCGGTGATGTCGTAAATCAGGTTATTGTTAATATTGGAAACCGGATAGCTTGTCGAGATTCCGTAGTCGTTCGAATAGATGACATTTTCGCTGATCGATTCGTTGGAATAGCCGGTCACGCCGTGACGGTTCGCGAGAACACGATTGCCGATGACAGATCCCCAGGAATCGATCCCGACTAGGTTTCCATACGAAACGTTGTGCCGAATGATTCCGCCAGAAATGCTTCGGATGCCGGCTCCAGACGCGTTCCCGTAGGAGAGATTGCCGACGATCACAACCTCTCCTGAAGTAGAAAGTCCGTCGTCTGTGTTTTCGTAGAACTTATTTCCAAGTTCGAGTGAAAGGTCGTCGTTTCCGATGGTCGCGCCAGTGGCAAGGCCACTGAGTTGCATGCCGTGTTGCCCGTTGCGATAGGCTACACTTGATGTGATCACGACAGTTCCGGCTTGGTTTAAGAGCAATCCATTCCCGGCATTGTCATGGAAGATTGAGCCGTCAATGTGCCCGACATTTCCATCAATTCGCACCCCGTCGTCGTTGTTCCCCGACGCCACGATGGCAAGCAGATCGACCACCGAGCCGTTCGAGAATATTCCGTAACGGCCGTTTTCCGACGCGGTGATTTCGGAAAGTTTCAGCGAGGACCCGTTTCCCAGATAAATCCCGTCCAGTGCATTGCCGCTGACGACGAGACGCTCGGCGGTTAGAGCTGTCGTCCCATCGGTCGCGTAGAGTCCATACTCCGCATTGCTCAAGCGCAGGTCGGAGATCGTGACGAAGTCGGCATCGACAAGTTTCACCAGCGGCGCCACGGTGGTCGGACCGGCATGCCGAAGCGACGTCGTGCCCAGTTGTGCGCCACGCAGGACGAACCCTTCATCGTCTCCCACGCCCGGAACATTAGAAAAAGTCACCGGATAGAAAATTCGATAATCGCCGTTGTCTGAGAAAACATGGTCACCGGCAGACAACGTGTAGGTTCGCAGCACAGAGTCGATGGAGGGCTTGGGCGTTGATGCCAGCCGACCGGTGTTACGGTGACTGCCCGGTGCGGACGTGTATTCGTCGTTGACCGTCGATGCGTCATTGACGAAAAAGCTGGATGAGTTTTCCGGCACGCTGAACGATTCAAAACTGCGATCGAAGACGATTCGGTCGTTGGCCAGCGAAAGCTGCAAACGCAGTCCATGAGTCCCGTGATCGATACCGCTGGAAATCGGCGTCCACGAAAAACTGCCGTCATTTGCCGTCGCCGAGGTGATGGTCGTGACAAACGCGGGTCCGTCGGCGGTATCCTGCCACAGCTCGATGCGAATCGGTTCATTGGCCGGCACGTCATGCGTGTCCCAGCGAATGGTTTTCGGAACGTCGCGTTCCCAGTCGATGTACAGGTCAGGCGCTCGCAAGTACAGACGCGGGCCTGAGGCTGCATTCATGTCTGATGGCAAGCCCGCTATCGATCCCAAGTCCGGCGCGTCGTTGTCGTTGACGATCGCAAGATACGCGTCGTCAATGAATTCATGCGTACCAGCCGAACCGGCTCCGTCAGAAACCACTCGGTATTCGATCGAACGCGTCCCCGCTGGAATCGCCAACCGATCACCGACCAAGTACCAGCGATCCGTCGATGCGATGGCATTCATCGGGACACTCTTCAGTACCGAATTGGTTGCCGATCGGAAATGGATTTCCAGCCGAAGTGTCGATGGTGAAGTGTCGCTGCCATCGACCCGAACACGGATCGACGCGATGGCATCCAACTGTCCGGCGTCAATTTTTGCCAAGTCAACGCCCGCTGGAGCCAGGCCTTTCACCTGAGAAAGGGAGCCGGAGACTGCCGTATTGATCCGCAACGACTGAACGCCTTGATAGAAGGCTGTCGAGGCAATTGAACTGGCCAGCGTTGGCGAAGCGGTCCAGTCGCCCAGACCGCCATCGAACACGGGGTTCGAGATGAGGTTGGACGCGATCGTCGAATCGACTCGCGTTAACGAGTCGCCTCCGTCAGTCGCGGGTCCCGTTCGGCGCTGATTCGCCGCCGCTTGGATCAGTCGATTCGCGGAAGTCGATCCCAAAGAGTAGATGGGCTCGACGCCGAAGGGAGAAACGACAGTCGTTCCAAACGAGTTCAGATCGAACGCATGAAGGTCACTTTGCCAATCGAGAATGTCGTCAAAATTCGTCAACGAGTAGCGAACCAAATGACCACCGCCGTCGGCGTGCAACAGGTTGTGGTCAGAAAAGAAGCCGGATTCGCTGTCCGGAAACACCACCACGTTTGTTCCGCCAGTGGTCGACATGATGTTGCCAAGGACTTCCGTTTCACTGGCATTGTCATGAACGTGGACGTTGATGCCGGCCGTGTCAGAAAACGTGTTGCCAAGGATTCGCGTGCTCCGTGTTCCGTCGACATCAATGGAAAGGTCGTTGTTCCTGAATTCATTGTGCGTGATCGTTTGCATCGTCGAGGATGCAACTCCGATCTCATTTTCAGAGATGACATTGAATTCAACACGGCCCGATGCCGACACACCTGTCTGGTTCTCGTAGATTCGATTCAGATGCAGGGGGTCGTAGCCGCCAACACGCCCAACGCCGGAGACTCCGAGCCCGTTGTTGAAAATCTGTTGCCCCGCAACCAGTGAGCCGGGCACATTGAGATGAACGCCGGTCGAGTTACCGAAAATCTGGTTGCTGGCAAGAGATCCGACAACGCCGAAGCCGCCGACCGGATCAGCCCAATCGACGACCACCCCGGTATGATTGGATTCGATCCGATTGTTTCGCAACTCCGCTGGGGCGGCGTAGTGCAACCCGATCGCTGAATCGTGAAGGCGATTGTTTTCGATGACGCCGTTCCAAGCGGCCAGCAAATCGAGGGTACCTGAAATCGAGTTGTTGCGCATCTGGCCGGAGGTCACGCCGGAAACCAGGATTCCGTTTGCGGAAACGGAATTGGCAACCATCGTGATCGCGGTCGCCGTGCCGGTGAGACGTAGGCCGTTATTGAATTGGTTGTGAGCCAGAGTCGCGTTGGCCGTTGCTTCGGAAAGCGTGACGACAGAATCGAACGCGTTTCGAATAAAACTCACATTGCTGCCGCCGCGGACCGCTGTCGCTTGAACATCGACCGAGGAATCACGCAGCGTGAAATTGGTCGCATTTTCGACGGTGAGCGATCCATGGATCGTGACGTTCTGCAGCGTCACCTTGTCGGCGCCGTTGAGATGGACGATTCCGTTGATCGCCACGCCCGTTGCGCCCAGGATATGCACGCCTGAGTCCGCAGCATCGACGGTGAAACCGACGGGTTGATCGGCGACGATCACAATCCGGTCACCGGGATTCAGATCGGTGGATGCCAGAAGGTTTGCGACCGTATTCGTTGCATCGGCAAGATAGGTATTGGTCGCGTTTGCGCCTCGGGCGACCATTCCGATCCAACCCGTTCCCGCCTGTTCGCTCGACCAAGTCAGCCAAAGCTGGCCGCTGGAATCAACAGCCGTTTCGATGGCTTGGATCGTGTCCTGTTGGCGAACGACGCCGGCCCCGCTCGAGTCACCGCTGATGGACTCTTGGAAGGTGTTCCCAACCCATTTGCGGACGAAGACTTTGCCGGGATCGTTGGCATCGATTTGGTCGATCCAACTGAGATAGAGTTGGCCGACATCGGACGAAAGTACCGGCTGACGCGCCGTTCCGATCAACTGGCGACTCGGTCCCGACACACCTCGACCGATCGCGGAGTCGGTTCCCGCGAATTCCCAACTGGTTCCAGTCCAATGGCGGGCATAGACCTCGGAACCAAATTCATCGGCGGCAAGCGAATCTGTCCAGGCCGCAAAGAGCTCGCCTTGATGGTAGGCGACGCTCACCTGAGACGCAGACTCGATCGCATCGCTGATGCCTTTCACGGCGGACGTTGACAAATCCGTCCAATTGACTCCGCCGAATTCTTTGACGTGAACGTTCAAGACCGTCCCGTCGGATTGAGTAAAGCCGATCGCGAGTTTGGCGTTGTCGACATCCACCGAGTAATCGAGCACATCGTGGGTCAAGCAAACTCCGAAGCCGTTGGAAGACCCGTCCAAGCCGACCCACTGGTCCGTGGTTGCGTCGAATCGAAACGCGGAGAGATCGCGTGTTCCCGTGGTTTGGTCGATCCAGAACAACACGATGCCCGAGGCTGCTGTCACCACTTTGGGGCTGCTTGCGTTGCCGCTTTGGCTGACATTGCTTGACTGAGAAGCCGCACCGAATGAATCCCATTGCTGATCGATCGGATTCCAAACGAGGGCATGGACATCGGACTGTGTTCCCGATTGTTCCATCCACGTCACGACAGGGCGACCGCTGGAATCGATGGTGATCGATGGTTGACGAGAGGACGTTTCACTCTTCGACAGGCCTCCGTATCCGGCAGACTGATTTAACTCCGTCCATCCATTGATGGCGTCATGGCGAGCGACATAGATTTCTGAGTTTCCCGATCGATCGTCGGCCCATGCGATATAACGAATGCCTCCATCGATCGCGATCGCCGGTTCGGTTGCCAGAGCGACACGTCCACTGATTCCGTCGGGTCCGGCTGACCCATCGACGCCATTCCAGCGACCGGGCTCAGCAACGCCGCTGGGGAGTGTTGCGGCTTGTGCATCGGGAAGCAATTGGCTTGCGATGATGGGATCGGCTGTCGCAGCCGGGGGCACAAACGCATTCGGATCGGCAGCTTCACCGCCGCCGAAGTTGACGATATTGCTCGATCCCGCGCCCGGATCGATCGCATCGTCGTCGTCTTCGCCGAACAACAGGTCATTTCCACCGCCGCCGAACAGTTGATCGCGGCCGGGACTGCCCATCGTGACCAACACGGTGGTTCCAACGGCGCCGACTGCGAAGTCCCCGTACAGGAAGTCGACCGCGTTGTCATCTCCAGTGCCGGCAAACGTGTGACCGTAGAGGATGTCGTGGTCTGCTTCGCCGAGCAACGTGTCGCTGCCCGAACCGCCTTCTAGAAAATCATCTCCCAGGCCGCCATGGATGATGTCGTCACCGGCGCCACCGGACAACGAATCGTTGCCCGCGTATCCGTAGATCACGTCTTTACCAGGTCCGCCGTCCGCGATGTCGGCCCCGTCGTCGCTGCCGCGAATGACGTCGTTGCCCGCGCCGCCGAACAATTGGTCTCCGACGCCGCCACCGCCGACCAATTCGTCGTCCCCGTCGTCGCCGGTGATCAGGTCGGTTCCGACTCCACCGTCCAAGAAGTCATCGCCGTCACCGCCTTGCAGGCTGTCCATGCCGCCTTGGCCGAATAGCTTGTCATCACCGGAGTGACCGATCAGGAGGTTGTTGCCGAACAGCGAGCCATAAAGAACATCGTTGCCGGCATCGCCGTGTCCGACATCGTTTGTCCCGGTCCCCATGGAGATGACGTCGTCGCCCGAGCCGCCTTGGACAAAGTCGTTTCCGCCACCGGCGTTGATGGAATCATCGCCATCACCACCGAGGATGTGGTCTGCACCACCGAGGCCGTTGATGGTGTCAGCTCCCGCACCGCCATCGATGAAATCGCCGAAGTAGATGGAATCGGTGAAATCCGGGTCGGTCTGACTTCCTTCGTCTGATCCGGTGATGGTATCGTCGCCATCGCCGCCTCGAAGCACATTTCCGACTCCGAAACCAGCGACCAGCACGTCGTTGCCCGAACCACCATCGATCAGGTCAATGTTCAATCCACCATCGATCGTATCGTTGCCTTCATTGCCGAAGAGTTGATCATTACCGCGCTGTCCAGAAATCCGGTCGTCATCGTCGCCTCCGGAGATGGTGTCATCACCGTCACCTCCGAGCAGAGCATCTCGTCCACCGCCACCGAGGATTGAGTCAGCTCCCAATCCGCCATCGATCCAATCGTTGCCGTCCCCGCCGCGGATCGTATCGGAACCTGAACCACCGTCAATCGCATCGTCGCCGGCGTCACCATCGATGGTGTCATTCCCGGCACCACCGAACAATTGGTCGCTGCCGATGTCACCCAACAGGACATCATTCCCATCGCTTCCTAAGAGCGTGTCGTCACCGGAGTGTCCCAAAAGCGTGTCGTCACCGCCTTGCCCATCGATTCGATCGTCGCCATCGCCTCCTTCGAGTCGATCGTCGTCCGTACCGCCGTCGATCGTGTCGCGTCCGGATCCGCCATAGATTGTGTCAAGTCCGTCATCACCGTTGAGAGTATCTTGGTCCGGTCCCCCGTAGATCACATCGTTGCCCGCGCCGCCGTGGGCGGTGTCGTTGCCTTCGCCCCCGAGAATGGAGTCCGCTCCGCCGCCGCCAGAGATGTTGTCGTTTCCGCTATCTCCGTATAGGTGGTCGACAGCGTTATCGTCTGCGTCGGCGCTGCCATGACCGTGCAGCGTGTCCGCCCCGGAGCCGCCGCGAATGAGATCGGATCCGCCGCCGCCGGTGATCAAATCGCCCGCTTGTCCTCCCTCAAGTGTGTCATTCCCAAGGCCACCGTGGATGGTGTCGGCATCATCGTCTCCACGTACGAAGTCGGCTCCTTGGCCCCCATCGATGGAGTCCATTCCGGCTCCGGCATAGATCACGTCATTGCCGTTGCCCCCGTTGATCGTGTCGTGATCGACACCGCCAAAAATGAAATCATTGTCGTCACCACCGTCCAGATAGTTGGAGCCGGAGACGGCAGTGATTTCGTCGCTTCCGCCTTGCCCATAGGCATGATCGTTCCCCGTCCCGGTCACCAAAATGTCACCGAGGTCGACTCCGACGAATGACTCGGCGTATCCGTACAGCCGATCATTGTCGGCGCCACCGTCAAGATGATCTGCACCCGCACGTCCTTCGAGAACGTCATCGCCCGCCCCACCGAGCAGTGTGTCGTCGCCGTCGTCACCGATCAGTCGATCGTTACCTTGGAAACCTTCCAAATAGTCATCGCCGGCGCCGCCCTCTAAGCGATCGTGACCCGAACCGCCATTGATGTAGTCGTTGTGACCACCACCGCGAAGGGTATCGTTGCCCGCGTGGCCTCGGAGGATGTCTTCACCATCATCTCCGTCGATCGTGTCGTCATCGGCACCGCCGTAGAGCCAATCGCCGTCGGCACCGCCATGAAGGATGTCATTGCCGTCGTCGCCCTCAATCAGGTCTCTGCCGCTATCGCCAAACAGTACATCATTTCCAGAATTCCCACGAAGATAATCGTCTCCGGTACCGCCGGACAGAGTGTCGTTGCCCGATCCTCCGAACAATTCATCGTTTCCGCTTCCGCCCGATAGAGAATCGTTTCCATCGCCTGCCCTGAGCGTGTCGTTACCGCTTCCCCCGGTCAGGACATCGTTGCCTCCGAACGAGTGTAAGTAGTCATCGCCGGAGCCGCCGTCCAAGATGGCGGGGACCGGCATCTGACCGAAGATTTCGATGCTGTCGTTTCCCTTTCCACCGTCGCCGATGATCAGGGAGATCGGAACGGAGCCGTCACCTACGATTTGCTCGAAGCCGAAAGCGCGGACAATCGCATAACCGACGAATGTCGTCTCAACGGAGATGCTTTCGTCAAGGTCAGACAAATCACCGGTCAACCGCCGCGTCGATCGTGGTCCAATATTGAGTCGCAGCACTCCCAGTGCGTCGACTTCTGCCAGTATCGGTGGATCTTGAATACCGCTGCAATCGGGCAAGAGGCCGCGAACCAGGTGGAGATCACGTTCTCCACGGGGAATGGAAATCAACGGAACGGGGCCGCTGCCGAAGCGACCAAAATTGTAAAAACCTTCGACGAAGAGAGACGAACTTCCGTTGACCTCGACGGCGCAGGCGAGTGCCCCCTCCGGATAGTCCTTGACAAAAACCTTGCCGTCACCATCGGCGTCCTTCAACCGGAGTTGCGAGTCTAAGTGAAAGCCTCCGCGAATACCGACTTCCGAATCCAGGTCTTTCACGACTTCAATCGTCTGCGTGACCCACTTGACCACTTTACTGAGATGTTTCCCAAGCGTCTTTTTGACCCGTTCTTCGATGTAGTCCGTGAACGGAACCGCGATTTTCACCGCTGCGATATCGAGTGTTAAATCGACTTCAAAATCTAAGTTTGTTTGATCCGGAGAAGATTGAATGAAGGTGCCACCCAGATTTCGTGTTCCAACGCCCAAGTCGATATCGAATCGCAATTCACCACTGATTCGACTGGCAAGCTCTCCGGACAACAAGACCGCGGCGGACAGGAGTGGTCCCGCAACGGGCACAAGCGGAATCAATGCCGCAGCCGACGCCGAGAAGATCGGTAACAACTGGCTGAGTTCAAAGTGGCGGCTTCGATTGATCGTGGTCGACATCGCAAAACGCGGCCCGTCGAATTGCATGATGGTGACGGGGCGACCGAGCAGCAGTTGATCAAAACCATGTTGATTTCGAATCAGATCAAACGATAACGATGTTCCATCCTTGGTGTGAATATTGCTCAATTGAATCGCAAAGTCACCCGCTGCGTTGTCGAAGTCGGTGACGCCAGGTGCGGGGCTCGTCAATTCAACCGTGATCCAACTCGGATCATTGCAGGTGGAATCGCTCCTCGTAACGATTTTGGGAGGAGGATCCTCGAAACCGGTCAAAGCCGCGCAGGCAGGCCCACTCACCATGGGATCCCGCATGACGTCAAAGTTGTTCGTGTGGAAGTTGAATCCCCCGATCGGAATCTTGATGCCAACTTCAGGCCCGTTCGATGCGACGGCAAGGATGGCATTGATTGCGTTGCGCAACTCGCCGATTTCAATGGTCGCTTCGACTGGGAAGACGTCGAAGATCGTTAGATCTCCGAACAGGTTGCGCATGTCGACATTGACACCACCGCCTGGAAACAAGGGTTTGTTTGCATCCTCCAACACGGCATCGAACAACTCGGCGAACGTCTTCATCGCTTGAATGTCGGGCGTGATAAAGGAAGCGATCGCCACGGAGACATCGAGCTGCAAATTCGTAAACGCGACTTGCGTTTGGCGGCCGCTGATCGACTTGATCATTTCCTCAAAGCTTGGCACGCTCGTCGTGGTATACGCAGTCGTTGCCCATGTGACCGAAATGTCACCGCTGAGCGCCGGTTCCAAATCCTGCCATCCCGGGTCGGATGCCGAGTAGGGATTCGATTTGGAATTCGGGTCTGACGCAGTAAAGGAAAACGACGTCGTCGGATTCAGCGTGACGGCAACACCACCGACCGCACCAAAGGTGTTGAGCACCGTTGGATCTGCGGCAATTGCCCCCGCTAGTTTCTTGACCGTCGCGAGCGGAGTGTTACCGATGATTGACGGTGGCAAATTCAGTTCATGTTGCTCAAGATAACCGTCGCCATTTCCGTTCGCGTTCGCATCGGTAAGATCAACTCGCACCTGTCCGGTTATGTCGAGATCGGGTTCCTTTAAAGTCACCACCATGTCTCCCATTAGCCCAATCAGCGTATTGTCGGGCATCGTGAGCGACATCAGGGAAATGACGATCTCATCGGCAAATGAGGATTGCAGCCAAATATTGCGATTGGCAAGGAACCCCATCACCAGGTTTAAGGTAATCTCTCCTCGGAGCATGGCAGTGGGAGGCGAGGCGACAGAGAATCCTGGTATGCCGGTCGAGGGTAGTGGAAAAGAATGATTGAACTGAAACCACGACCTGGTCGCTTTGTTTTTGATGGACCCTAGATTAATACAGGTCACGGTGCCGATTGGTGGATCCGCAACCGTTGCGTTTCCGAAGCAGGATCGAGTCCCCGCCTCTTCCGGCCCACCATCTTCGGTTTCGTTTGCCATCAGTCCTAGCGGTGACGGGTCGGGCTCAACTAAAGCTTCCAGCACCCGATTGATCGCTGCCAAAGATCGATCACCAAGCGCGAACTCGGCCTCGATCGCAGCGGCGATCTGTTCGCCCACGTCGCCGAAGGGCTGAATTTGAAGCAAAGCGTCGCCGATCAACGGCAACGGCGCGGCCAACGATGTCGTCGAAACCGTGACGCTGAGCGTGTTGAACATCTCGCGAATGCGGTTGGGAACCTCGGACATGTCCGCCGTCGCATCCATCCCACCCGCAATCGTCGCCAAATCAGGGGTCGTCTGGATCACCGGTTGCATCGAGCTGGATGATTGCGAAATCTGGAGCGAAGGCAACAAGACAGGCGCGCCACGCGGAGAGGCGATTGGGATGATCGACGAGGCCGTCACACTTGACGTCGCGGATACGGCGCCATCATCGATCTGACCGCTGCGCCATTTGTTGTCGACACGCGGTACCAGATGAAACGAAAACGGGGCCGGTCCGCCGCTGCCGTTGCCCAGCTGAAAGCTTGCGCCAACGACATCGATGGCCACAATCCCCGCCTGGCCGGCAAACGACAAATTGGACTGGTCGATCTTGAATCCGAGGTCCACCGACGAATTCGTATGCAAGTAACTGATCGGCGCCGCCTCGGAATAGAGGTCAAAACCGAAAACCAGGCGAGTGTTTTCGGTCACCACAACCGGCAGCGTCTGTCCGCCTACGCTACGAAGAACGTCGATTCCCGCCAAATCATCGGCGACGTCTGTCGAGCTTGGAGCGTATTGTGACAATGGAATTTCGAAAGCAGCCTGAACGGTGTGGTTGTTCGGTTCGAACTGCACGGTGAAACGCAAGTCGTTCACCGCAGTCATGCTCCAGGTCACATTTTGAACCGGAACCGACAAGGCGTTGGCGATCACCGCGCGGGAATCCTGCAGCGTAAACTCATCGCCGGACACAAGTGAATCAACGCCCGAATAGGTTGCCGCCGAAACGCCCACAAGATCCGCGAAGCGGTCGCGTGTAAACGTCATCTCCGATTTCAATTCGTCGGATCGATCGACAGCCTGCAAGAACTCCAACGCGTTACCCAGAGCGGCGACGAAATCCTGCGGAGACAACTGCTCAAAGTACCGCAACTCATCGAGATCCTGATAAGCGACGATTGTCACATCTTCAGTGGAAAACAGATCTGCGTCCGTCACACGGATCGACGGCGCGACACCAGACAAGGTGACCGCGTTGTCCGTGACCTGCACCGGTAGGTTCAACTCGGATGAACCGCTCGTCGTCATGGACCACGTGTTCGAAGTTGCGTTGAGTGAATCGAAGAGTTGATTGACCGTTTGAGCCGATCCAGGTTGGAACTGGAATGACGTGTCGACCGTTGCAGCACCGGTCCCTGACACAACCCCTACTTCGACCATTGAATACGATGCATCGGCAATCACATCCGTGATTGCAATGCTAGCCGAAGCCGTCCAATGGGCTTGATTGAGCCGTATGCGATCATTTATCGATGGCAGTGCAAGCGCCAATGCAAGTGGTGGTGACGACTGCATCGTGGGCTGGATACCCAGTTCTGTTTCGGCAACGCCTCCAACGATTGTCGTCAATTGGAGTGTCGATCCATGACCAACCGAATCAGAGCGAAAAATGAGGATGTCGTCATACAATGAAACGCTTGCTGGCACGTTGACGGCAAACAACGCCGCGTTGAGATCATCGATCAATGATTGACGTGACACGTTATCCTGAGTTGATGCTTGCGGAATCGTTACCGGAACGGCAATCGCTCCGTCAACCGAAATGGTGAAAGAAGCATCACCTGAGAGGATTCCGTCTGTCGGCAGCGCGACCTCGGTAAGAATCGTTGCGGAGGTTTCGGCCGCCGCCGTCACCAGCCCCAATTCCGTTACCGTCGTGTCGCCTGGTTGTGTCGAGAGAAACAAGACGGGTGCCTCGGATTGACCTGTCACATCTAATCGAAGGCGCCCGCCGTCAAGTGACACGTTGACTTGAGGTAGGCCAGACGCGATGAACGCATCGGTCAAATCGCTGACCAGATCACTGGGACTGGTATTTGTCGCATCGACCGGAACGGTCACTTCGATCGGGTCTGAATCATTCAACGACACATTGAATCTGGCCGCCTGTGACAGGAGGCCATTGCCAGGAAGATCGATCGCACCGAGAAGCTGGACCTCAAACGGCGACAGATCGACAGAAACTTCCAGCACCATTTGTCCCAGTTGCCCTGTCACCGCGCTACCGCCACTGCCGACAACCTCAGAAAGTGGTCCGAGTTCCGAAAGCAGATTAAACTGCGACTCAAACGATGACAGCACCGCACCGCCGACAGGAATTTGAAAAGTGAGCACGTCGTCGTACGACGTATAAACGGGATCAATCGCGCTCAACGGTACGCCGAGTGAGTCAGCGAGTGAACCAAAGAATTGCTGAAAGGTGTCGACCGGGCGGCCGCTTCCAAACAACGGTTCGATCACCTGAGTGCGGACGATGTCACCAAGTGGAAACACGTCATGCATCTCAACTGGATCGCTCAGAGGCAAGGCTTTGGCGAACAACTCCTTTTTGGCCGAGGCTCCGATCCAATCCCCGATATCGCTTAATGAGACTTGGAAATCCAGAGGATGCAAGCGGCGCATCGCGTCCACAACAAATCGATTCGCTCCGTCAAGCTCGGTCAAGAAATCTGATCCATCGATGGTCGACGAACTCCATGTGACGTCCGCTCCCGACAAATCGAGGCCTGCGATTGCCGGACCCGCGGCATCGACGGCCAGCGCAAACCGGCCGTTGATCGGGTTTGATTGAACGGTCGCCGTTGCAAGCTGGTCAAATTGGAAATCGAGTAGATGCGCGAGCGTCAAACGATCTGACTCATCGGAGGGATCATTTGCAAACTGCAACTGAGCGCCGGCGGTCCCGCTGAATTGTTCGAGTTGCAAATCGACATCCAGGCTGCCTAGCACGGCGGAAACTTGGACATCACTTGTGACAAAAGAGTAATCCCAGCTCAAATCGATCGGCCGCACATAAAAGGCCTCCTCGAACGAAACGGCGTCCGATTGCGTCACACCAAATTCGACGTCAAATTGTCCGGTGACGACCAATGTGATCGTTCCGAAAGAACTTGACGGGGCCGCTTCGATGAGACTTCGTGCAAAGGCATTGTCGGCGGCGAATTGAAAGACTGACTGCTGGCTCCATTGGATGGATTTTTGGAACGCGATTGCGTCGCTGCGGTCAACAGTACTGGCGCCCAGGGACGCGGCCAGCCCGGCGGCTGTTTCGAACGCATCCGCCGTCGAATCAAAGTAGTGGTTTGCAAGTGTCGTCACCTGGGACTGAAACATCGCATCGAGATCGACGACATTTCCCAGATTTGGTGAACCGCCGGACAGGGGATCGCGAAGAAACGAGATCACAGACGATAGTCCAGTCGGCTGCTCCGGAGTGCTTAGCCACTGGGTGAATCCGGCAAGCCCTTCGCGAAGCCCGCCTCGCTGAAAATCTGAAATTGCCGCTCCGTCAAGAACGATTCGCTGTTCCAAGAGCTGTAAGCGTGGAACGTGCCGCCTACGTCGAATTTCTGCTCTGCGTTTTCGATCAGCCACCACCACACGGTTTCGTTTCATTTGTATTTCTGAGGAAGTTGTTTGCAATCACGCGATGGATTACCGCCAACATTGAGGCCGTCCTCATACGAAACCCTTGATTGATGAGTCGTTCTGGTGGAGCCGTTGTCGCTCGGGAGAAACTCGCGGCACGGTTGACAGTCTCGATTGACCGCCCCGTCAAACAACGCGTCACAACGTTGTCGCGTCGCGACCGCGTTACCAGTTTTCAAAGTCGGGTTCGGATCGGACGATCGCACGCAAGTTCGACCGATTCATCGGATCAGCGTGCGAACGATGGGCCTGCAAAGCCACTCCTGCGAAACACCAATGACTGAGAGGTGAAAGAGCAATTCACACAGAGGTGAGAAAGCTCTCGCGCATTCTACGCAACGAAGGCCATCGCCATATTCAAGATTCGCAGAAGAATCGGCAAATCGTTTCGAGGTGTCATTGCGAGGACGAACCGGAGATCAGGTTCGACGAAGGTCACAAAGCATGATGAGAAGCGATTTTTGGGTCATGCCCGCAATCGGCGCTCGGTGTATCGAGCATCGGGGCGCTGCGGTGCAACGCCCCGATGCGGACGGATGTTCGAAGTGGAGCAGCTTCCGAAGACGGTTGACCCAGAAACCGTCGTCAGTCGCATTGAACGCTCCGACCCCTCTTTTTAAAAAAGGGGGACAGGAAACGATTCCCGCAAAACGTTTGCCTACGTTCGAAATCCGCCTGTGTTTCAGTGTTTTCGCTGGATTTTTGCCTGGTTCGGTCGCGTCGGCCACCGTCAGGTCCAAACCATAAAAACCGAAATAGCCGCCAATCAATGCTGCTGTCAATGGCGATCTGTTTTCGGAAAACCATCCTTTGCAACTCGCGATCGACAAGCGGACGGATTCACTCCGTCGGGAATCACTTGCGAGCGGCCCGCTAACGAGTTCATCCAACTGACAGGCATGGGTGTTCACGCATCTTAAGTCACTCTCCCAGAGGGGGTTCTTCGTGGATTTTAGTGGCTAATCGCTCAGGACCCAGGTTTTTCGAGGCATTGCTGCGATGTCCGAATGGGGAGAGCGAGGACAAACGCTCGGTTCAAATGCCCCTCCGCCGACACGGGGGCCGGCGGAGGGCACGAAGCACCTTCGCCGCATCGCAGACCAGGTGATTCCTTGGCGGGGTGCTCCTCAGCAGAGCCCGCCTCCGCTT
>NZ_JANZKV010000249.1 GCF_025060895.1 Stieleria sedimenti
GTGTTGCCGGCATCGGGTCCGAGATTGATTCCGCTGGCCGCGCCGCTGATCGACAGATTCGAAATTGTGACCGAATCGGTGCCGACCAGATCGAACACGTAGCTTCCGTCGACGGTGTTGCCGCGATTGAGGATCGCGGGGGTGTCAACGTTGGTCGGGCCGACGATACGGACACCCGAGTCTTCGGCGTCGATCACGATGTTGGCGAACAGCTCATAGGTTCCGGCATCGACGTAGATCGTATCGCCGGGTTCCAGGTCATAGGCCCGCAACAGCGCGGCGAGCGAAGCCATCGGCGCGTTGGGGGAACGCCCGCTGGCGGCATTGTCACCGGCAACCGTGGTGTATTGGTTGTCGCTGAAATCCGCGTCGCCGGGGACGTTGACGTAGAACTGATTACCCGCCGGCGTGATCAGGAAACCTCCTGCCGAACGACCGCTGACGCTGCCACTGACGCCGATGCTGCGAACACGCGTCAACGCCGTGGTGCCGTTGGTGACGAAACCGGCGGGAATCGTCCAGTTGTAGCTGCCCCGACCGAGTCGATCGATGGGGACATTGTTGGCGATCTCCGTCCAGGTTGCACCACCGTTGGTCGAGACATCGATCGCGGCGGTCGGGTTGGCGGTTCCCCCTGCGTTGGGCTGCAAGACTTCGATCCCCGCCAAGCCTTCGGCATACCAACCGTTCAAGCTCATCATTTGGATCGATAGCCCTTCGGCGCCGACCACCGTGACGGAAAACTCTTTCACGAGGCCGATCGCGGCGCCGCCCGCTTGGCCTGTCAGATCCACACCTGCCTCGGCGAGTTGCCCTTGCAGGAAGAGGTCAAAGTTCGAGTCCGGCGTCGACACGAAGTGCAATCGCAACGAGTAGCTGCCGCCAGGAAGCGGGATCGCATAGTCCAGCGGTTCGCCCGAACTGAGACTTCGTGAGTAGCTTTGATAGACCTGGCTGGGAGCAGGGTTGGTGACAAGGGTCAGATCGACCGGCTGATCGATGGTCGCTTGATTGCCGCCCGCTTGGTATCCGTTTTCGCTCCAACCCTCCAACGCGGCACCACCGGTGTTGATCAACAGCGCGGGCCGGTTGGTGGTCAAGCCGCTGGTTTGAAAACGAATCGTTTCGGTGTCACCGGCGGTCCACTTCTCCAGTCCGACCGGGGACAACACTTGAACAGTTTGGGCGTTGCTGGTGGTCGCTTCGGGCGTATTGCCATAGGCGCCCAAGTTGATCCGATTGCCACTGGGCAGCGGTTCTCGGAAGTAATTCGAGAGTGGATTGCCACGATCGATCGCCGGCGAATTGCTGCGGAGGTGGAAATCATCATCGCCGCCGCGATCACCGGCGATTTCATCCAACCGCATCGCGTCGGCGTAGGGGAACTGGTTTCCGCCGACACCCGACAGCAGTGTGATTTGCATCGCGTTGCTTTGAGCGACAAAACTGCCGAACGATTCCCAGGCCTGACCGTCGGCGACAAAGTCGTCGGGAACATTGTTGTACTGATTCGTGTTGATCACGCCGATCACGCGACCGGCATCGCTGATTCGATACTGCACTGCGGCGTAGTAGTTTTGCAGCCAAGTTGCCGCCACACGATAGGTCGCACCGGGTGTCAGGTTGTCGAAGGTCCAGGTCGCCGTACCGTTGTCGGCAAAATCACCTTGACGGTAATCGTCGGCGAATCCGCCCGGATTCCCGCCGGCGGTGGTGAACGTCGTCCAGGTCCCGGTGGTGCTGAATCCGGCGTCACCATCATCGATGATTCTTGTGGAGAGCACCTCGCGTCTGAACCCGAGCAGATCATCGGCACCGTCAACGTCGAGCAACAACGGGTCGCCGACCAGTCCGTTGGGATCGAGTCCGAGTTCAAATTTCCAAGCGACCAGATCACCCAGTTCCCGCCCGTCCCAACGGCCGACGATCCCGGACCCTGGTGTGTGGAAGAGATTGTAATCGCTGCCAAAACCCACCTGCGCGTCACCGGCGACGCGAATCGCGGCACCGTCTTCGACCCACAGGATGTTGTTGGAGAGCTGGACATTGCTGGAGTACTCGATCGTGACCGCATCGCCTACGGCTTGATACAGCGTGTTGCCGATGATCCCTGCGTTCAAGTAGCCGTCGCGCAAGTAGATCGCCGAGTTCGTGTTCGCATAGACCAGGTTATTGGCGATCGTGACGTTGTTTTGACCCTCGACACGGATCCCTTCACTATTGGAATAGACGCGATTGGCGGTAATCGTCGTGTCGTAGGCGTAGGAGGCCAGGAGACCGATACGGTTGTCGTAGACCTGGTTCGAATCGACCGTGGTGTAAGCGTGCGTCTGAATGCCGACGTCGTTGCCGTGCACGACGTTACCGCTGGCCATCGCACCCCCGTCGACGTAGATCCCGACGCCCGCGGTGTGACCGTAGACCTCGTTATCGATCGCCTCAGTGCTGGCATGATAGAGGTAGATGCCCCGATAGGTATTGGAGTGAACCACGTTGCCGATGATTGTCCGCAGCGGTTCGCTTCCAAAATAACCCGCCTCGATGCCATACGCGTTGGCGTAGACGGAGTTGCCCGAGACGGTGGTTCGGTCGCCTTCGATCCAGACCCCGTAAGTGACGTTGTCGTGGATCCTGTTGTTCTCGATCAAGGTGTCGGTATTGCCAGGCCGGACGCTGATGCCGTGGTTCTGGTTGCCGAAGAGGTCGTTGCCGGAAATCGTCGTGTTTGTGTTGCCGGCATCGGGTCC
>NZ_JANZKV010000025.1 GCF_025060895.1 Stieleria sedimenti
GGCCGAGGAAGACAAACCGAACTAATCACCACTAATCCTGTTCTCATTAGTGTTCGATTAGTGGCAACTAGTGTTCCAGTTTTGCTCGTCTTCCCGGTTCGAAATCCATAGCATTCCCACTCGAATTTCCCTCGGCGATTCCGATCGAGTACATTGGCAAACAGCGGCGATGGCTTGGGCTGTCGTCATGGCCGACCGCGTGAACCAAGTGGTGCACCGCAGTCGGCGAGTAGAGTTTGTTTTTGAGTTCTGGTCCATCGCGCCGACGCGGTGACCACCGCCGTTACCGCATAAGGGGCCTCTTCACATATCCGCATCCGACATTAATCCATACCAACCTGGAAATACTGAATTGAATCCGACTGGACGCGGAAACCGTCCTCTGATTCGACATCTATTCTTCGCGATCAACTTTGCTGTCGCCGTCCTGATGTTCGTTTCAGCTGTGATCTCGATTGCCGTAATGGAATCGCCTGGCTCTTTTTTCGGTGGCATCATCGGTTTCTTTCCGTTTTTGGTCTACGGCTTTGCCGAATGGATTGCGTGGTATCGACGAAGGAAATCGACGGAACGCAAACTGGCTTACGCGAATCTTGGATGCGCTGCATTTGCTGCCTTTGGCGTCGTGACGACCATTGGAGAGGTGTTGATGGAGCCCGAGCCAGTCGATTGGCAATTCCTCACCGTGTTTTCGCTCATTGGATTGTGTATCATTGCCTACCTGGCGGCCTGCGGTTGGATGCGTCTCCGATGGACGCGGAGTACATCGGTGAACCCACCGACAGAAGGCCAGTGAAGCGGTAACCATGCGATGCACGACGAGTCGCCGAGTCGTGGTTTTTGAAGTGGTTGATCACTCGCGGCGACCGCGTGATCGCCAACGTTCGCGCTGCTAACCGACGCCTGACGACAGCGCCCCCTTCTTCTTTTGCGTCTTCTCGCGTTCTTTTGTGGCAATTGATTTGCCGTCGTTGGATCGTGACCCGGAGGATGCCCACCGGAAATCATCAGACCGCTGTTTCCTGAGATTCGTATTTGATGTCATCGTTTGATAGGTGCGCGGGCGACTCGGCCAACGAAGGCAAACCGACGCCTGTCGATCCCAACGGTCGATCGTGACATTGCTAAGTCCGACGATTGAATTCGGGGTTGCCGACAGAGCGATGTGTCATCGGCCCGGAGGGCCGGTAGAGTGTCTGCCGGTGGCGTCAGCCACCGGGGGTGGATTCAAAGGAAATCTCAAGGCCCAGCGGGCCGACACAATGCCCGGGCTTCGAGTGGACCGGGAGCACCCTTGTGCCGGCCTTCCAGGCCTCAGCAAATTTGTGTCTTTGAATACCGGTGGCTGACACCACCGGCAAGCATTGTGCC
>NZ_JANZKV010000250.1 GCF_025060895.1 Stieleria sedimenti
CCCATCGTTTTGCCCCCCCTACGTTCGGTCCCCATTTTTCTGCCCCACATTTTTCTGTCACTTCGCCCCCCAACCCGTCTGAAACTGGTCAAACCTTGCCGATCGTGACGATTGGCTTCGACGGGACAAATTCCTGACGGGCATCCGTCGATAAATCCACGACGCTTCCATCCGCTTGCCCTCTCAACAGTCACGGGATCGTCCATGCCATTCCTCCGCGGTAGCCTCGCGTTTCAAAGATTCAGTGTCACCGGTTTTGAAGCGGAACGCTTCGGCGACGAACACATCGAGATCCTCTCCAAGCACGCTGCCGGCAGATTCCAAACCGCCTCAGAAGAAAACGTATCGGTAGGCTTTTTGGGCGGCGAGCACTTGTTCGACCAAGACTTCGATCACAGCAAAAACTTGATCAACGAAGCCATCCACTTTTCCGCCCGATTTGACACCAACCAGATCCCCTCTGCCTACCGAGCCGCCTGGCTACAAATGGAACTGGCGGGAATCGCCAAGGACAGCGAAACGGGCGTGATCACCAAGGCCCAACGCAAAGAGGCCAAAGAGGCGGTGGAACAACGCTGTGAAACTGAAGCGGCGACCGGCAAGTATCGCAAGATGCAGTCCTTTCCGATGCTCTGGGATTACTCCAACGAATTGCTGTACTTCGGCGGTTCGGTGGGCACGGCCGGCCGACACTGCTTGGATCTGGTCGAGCGTGCCTTCGGCGTGGAACTGCGACACTGGAGTGCGGGATCACTGGCCGAACAATGGGGAATCGACAACGAGCTCTACGGCGAAGTCGACGATCTGCAGCCGGTGAGTTTCGTCAGCGGCCAAACGATGGGCAGCCACAAATGGTCCAACGAGCATTCTCAGTCGCCGGACTTCCTGGGCAATGAGTTCTTGATGTGGCTTTGGTGGACACTGGAAAATCAATCCGACACGATCACCCTGGCCGACGAATCGAAAGTCACCGTGATGCTGGCCAAGACACTCAGCCTGGAATGCCCGCTGGGCGAATCGGGCAAAGAGAGTATCTCGGCGGAGAGTCCGGTCAAGCTGCCCGAAGCGATGCAGGCGATCCGCAGCGGCAAGTTGCCTCGCAAAGCCGGCATGACGATCATTCGCGACGATCGCCAATTCGACCTCACGCTACAAGCAGAATCGTTCGGAATCAGCGGTGCGAAAATCCATCTCGAAGAGGACGAAGAGTTTGACGACGATGACCGCATCGATGCGATCCGTCAATTGAGCGAAACGATGGACTTGATGTTCGAAACCTTCCTGGGACGCCGCACGGGCAAGGACTGGAAAAAGGAGCTCAAAGCGATCTCCGGCTGGTTGGGTGAACCGAAACAGAGCCAGCGAAAGGCGGCGTGATGTTCCGCTGGCATTTCCGTCCCATCCGTCCCGACCGGAGGTTTGCTCACGCACAGAAACGGCGAGCCGTTATTCCGGACTGGCCAACACTTGATGGCGCCGGCGACAGTTTCGTGACGTAGGGTATCTGCGTTCACGCTTCAACGATTGTCCGCTTGCTGCCCGAATCACGGCCCCTCCCGATGGAAACATTCATTCAAGAAAACCAGCTGTTTGTCGGCCTGGTGCTGGTTTTGGTCGTCGGTGCGTTCTTCGCCTTTCATCTGCTTGGCGGCACCAGCGGCTGGTCCGACGGCGGCAACGACGGCTGGGACAGCGATTACGGAGACGGGGACTAGTGCTTTGTCTCGCCGACGGAATTGATCAAGAACCTCGCTTCCATCACGGTCACCGCTTGCCCAGACAGTTGCACCCGGTCACCGACGACCCGGGTGTGCACGACACCGCCACGTGGTGACGCCTGGTATCCGGTCAGCGATGATCGGCCCAGACGCTGGGACCAATACGGCGCCAGGCAGCAATGGGCCGACCCCGTCACCGGGTCTTCGTTGATCCCGCATCGCGGCGCAAAAAAGCGGGACACGAAGTCGACTCCCGCCGCGGAGGATGCGGCCGTGATGATGACGCCGCGGGTCTCGATCTCTGCAAGCCTGCCGAAATCCGGCGACACGCTGCGCAGCATCTGCTCGGATTCGACGACGGCGAACAAGTCTTCGTTGGATCTCGCGACGTGATTGACGTCAACTCCCAACGCGTCTTGAAGATCGGCAGTCCTCGCCGGATCAACCGCGCTGGACGGTGGCGTTGCCGGGAAATCCATCGTGATCGACGGCCCCTCGCACTGGCAACTCAGACAGCCACTTCTGGTTTGAAACCGAATCGGTCGCGAGGGATCCACACGCCTCTGTTTGATCAACGTGTGTGCCGCTCCGAGCGTCGCATGGCCACACAAATCCACCTCGACCGCCGGCGTGAACCAGCGCAAGTGGAATTCATTGGGCCGACCGGTGGGCAGGACAAACGCTGTTTCGGATAGATTCATTTCCGCCGCAACGTTCTGCATCCACTGCGTCTCACCAGGAGCGTCCAGCAGACATATTGCCGCCGGATTCCCCGAGAATGGACGATCGGCGAAAGCGTCGACTTGCCAAATGGGAATTTCATTGAGGGTGCTCATGAATCGATCCGTCCCGCCGGGGACTGTGAAGGGTCAGGAGATGGTGGCGGGCATTGCTGTAAATTATCGGACGGTTACGCCAAGATGGGGCGTCCGAAATCGAATCACGAAATCTCGCGACCAGCGCAGACGGTGCCTCTGCCGCAACGGAGAGACGCATCCGGTGGCATGTGGGTGATCAAGATTTTCCGCGTCCATTTATTTTTCAGAAAGTTTTTGCCAGAGGTTTGAGAGCGATGTCACTCATCAAGACACTGCGACAGGTTGGGCCGCAGACGCGCCCCTTCATTGCGACCGGCCTGATGGTGGTCGTCCCTCTGGCCTGCTTGGCATTGCCATCTTACCTGTTGGCGCAGACGCCACCGGGCATCAAGCAGATTGATTTTGAACCTCTTGATCCGAAACGAGATCGCAAGGTACCCGTGCGTGTGTATCTGCCCGAACAGGCAACGGCCCAACCCGTCGTCTTGTTCTCTCACGGGCTTGGCGGTTCTCGTGAGGGCAATCCGTACCTGGGGCAGCATTGGGCGGGCGCGGGGTTCGTCGCGGTGTTCATCCAACACGCCGGCAGCGATCGCGACGTGATGAAGAATGTGCCGCTCCGCGATCGATTCAAGACGCTCAAAAATGCCGCCAGTTACAAAAGTGCGCGCGACCGATTGGACGACGTGTCCTTCGTGATCGATCAACTGGAACAATGGAATCAAACCCAAGACCACCCGCTGTTCGGCGAGCTTGACCTGGAACACATTGGTATGAGCGGCCACAGCTTCGGTGCCGTCACGACGCTGGGCGTTGCCGGCCAACAGTCATTCTTCGGACGGAAAGTCGAGGAACCACGCCTCGACGCGTTCTTGGCGATGAGTCCCCAACCGGGAAAAGGGCCGCCGCCGGAAAAAGCGTTCGCCCAATTGGATCGTCCCCTGCTGTGTATGACGGGAACCCGAGACGATAGCCCGATTGACCCCACGGTTACACCGGAGTCACGTCAGCTGGTTTACAAAGCCTTGCCCGCGGCAGACAAGTATCATCTGGTCTTCCAAGACGGGAACCACTACACGTTCTCCGACGCCCGCGGCCTGCGTCGTCGCGATCGCAATCCGAAACATCACCCAGCGATTCAAAAGATCAGTGTCAAGTTTTGGCAGGCTTATCTGTTGGACGATGCAGATGCCAAAAGCTGGCTTCAATCCGATGCCGCCCATACCGACGGCACGCTCGACCCGGCAGATATGTGGCAATGGAAGTAAGCAATGACATGCTGAAAGCCTCTCCCACTGACCTTTGCTCCACCTCACGCCCTGGCAAAGTGGTCTCGCAACGCTTCCAGTAAGGCTGCATAGATGGGGTTGCAGAAATCCGCGACCAATTGTGGATCGTCCGCCGTGTACTCGGACATCCATTGGGCAAACGTGGTGTTGTCGGACGTGACGGGCAACAATTGGATTCGGCCACGGTAGTCGGACAGCGACGACTGCGACACCGGTTCGGGACCATCGTCGATCGAATACAGTATGCTGTAGTTGACATCGTCCAAATCCAACAGCGTTTCTTCGAACGCGCCGTTGAGCACCCGTTTGGCTCCCACGCAATCGCCCGGCAGGCCGCCGACCGCTTTCACGCTGGTAATAAACGGACGCCCCCAGTCCAAACGGTGGAAATTGCGGATCTCGTTCCAAACGTCATCGATCGCCGCGGGAACAATCACCGAGTTGTAGCAGGACATCGTTGATCCCAATCTGATAATGTGTTTCTCGTGTTCGCGACGCGAACGCCAACTCAATCATATAGAATGCGGGGCGTGTGATGTGCCTGTCACAGAACGAACTGGGTGAACCACGGTATTTCCAATGCAATCCCTGACCCGTCGCAAACTGATCGTACGTGGATCTGCCGTCGGTTTGTCCGCACTGTCTTACGCCAATGTCGCGCAAGCCGCGTCGGACAGGGGCCTACCCCGAATCGGCTTCATTGGATGTGGCGGCCGTTCGAAAAGTTTGTTGCAAGGCTTTGCCGGTGAGGCCACGGTGACATGGGCGTGCGACCCCGATCAGCAGCATGCTGCAGCCTTCCAAAAGTTGTCCGGTGCGAAACACGTCACCGATGACCTGCGACGGATTCTCGATGACCGCTCCATCGATGCGGTCGTCGTCGCCACCCCGGATCACTGGCACGCCCCGGCTTCGATCATGGCGTGCGATGCCGGCAAACACGTCTACGTCGAAAAACCTTGCAGCCATAACTTCCGCGAAGGACGGATGTTGGTCCACGCCGCACGTCGAAACAACGTTGTCGTTCAACACGGAACACAAAGCCGTACGAACCCGCTGGTCGTCCGTGCAATCAACCTGCTCCGCGACGGGGTGATCGGTGAGGTGCTGGTTTGCAAGGCCTGGAACATCCAACGGCGACGAAACATCGGACACGCCAAACCCTCGGCACCGCCGGCCCATATCGATTACGACACCTGGGTCGGCCCCGCGGAGTTTCTGCCATTTCAATCCAATCGATTCCATTACGACTGGCACTGGTGGCACAACTTCGGAACCGGTGACATCGGAAACGATGGCACGCACGAGATTGATATCGCACGATGGGGCTTGGGCGTCGAAGGGTTGCCGAGAAAGGCATCGGGGATCGGCGGCAAGTTTTACTTTGACGATGACCAGCAATTTCCCGACACCGCCACCTGTGTGTTCCAGTGGCCGGGCGATAGAAAGCCGCAATCCAACAAGCAATTGATCTTCGAAATGCGGATCTGGTCCAAGAACTTGCCGCACAACTGCGACACGGGGGTCGAGTTCTATGGAACCAAGGGAATGCTCTTCGTCAGCAAACGGGGCAAGCTCGCGATCTGGGATGACACCAATCAACCGATCGCGATTCCAACATCAAACGACGATCTGACACTGCCGAAGAATCATCAAATCGATTTCCTGCAGGCCATCACCGAGAGCCGAAGACCGGCAGCCGACATCACGATCGGCCATGATTCCTGCAGCTTGGTTCATCTGGCCAACATCAGCGTCATGGTCGGACGATCGTTGAGCATCGATCCCAAAGAGCAAACGATCCACGGTGACCCTGAAGCCGACGCCATGCTTGGACGCACGTATCGGGGGGGAGGTCATTGGTCTGTCCCACATGCCTAATCTTCGCACGCAGATTTGTGGTTTGTGATTTGCTGACTCCCACGTTTTCGATGAATTCGATCCGTCCTGCTTGGCAATCAGGGGCGATCACAATCATCGGTCGATTCCGCCCCCCAATCGTCCGCTGGTACTCCGCGCCCGAACCTTCCGGAATAGCCCCATGAATCCACGTATCGAGTTGACGTTCGCAGCATGGCTTTGCTTCTCTGCAGCGGCCCCGGCACAGCGCCCGGAACTGACGTTCGATGAAGGCGACGGACGCGTCATCATTCAAACCGACGGCGAAGCGATGGCACATTACGTCTATCGCGATGATTCCATCCCGCGACCCTACTTTGCCCACGTCAAAGCTCCCGGTGGGATTCAGGTCACGCGTCATCATCCACCCCAAGCCGGAGATCGCGAGGACCACGCCACGATGCACCCCGGGATTTGGTTGGCATTCGGCGATCTCGGCGGCGAGGATTTTTGGCGCAACAAGGCGTCGGTTCGACACGTGGACTTCATCCAGAACCCCGCCTCCGAACGCAACCAGGGTTCCTTCATCGAAAAGAAACAATACATCGGTTCTGACGGCAGAATCATTTGCGACGAAGAGTTCCGCTTTGCCGTACTCGCAAAACCCGACGCAACCCGATTTGTTTTTGAATCCATCTTCAGTGGCAGCAAGCCGTTCTCGTTCGGCGACCAGGAGGAAATGGGGCTGGGCGTTCGCGTCGCGACGCCGATCAGTGAAGTCGCCGGGGGAACATTGACAGACGCCGAGGACCGTTCGGGTGCGAACGCGATTTGGGGCAACCCCGCCGCCTGGTGTGATTACAGTGGTGTCATTGATGGCCAGCGTGTCGGGATCACGGTCATGAGTCATCCGACGAACGTTCGCCCGAGCTGGTGGCACGCCCGAGATTATGGGTTGATCGCCGCCAACCCCTTCGGCCGCGCGGCGATGAAACAAGGAACGGCCAGCCGGGTCGTGGTTCAGCCCGGTGAAACGCTTCGGCTGCGGTTCGCCGTGTACCTCCACTCCGGCACGGAGGACGACGCGATTGGCAAAGCTTATGAGAACTACGCTAAACTGGGGCAATGATCACAATGAAACACGTGCTAACGTCCGTCTTCGCCGTGGTGCTGCTCGCACCGTTGATGCTGCCCTCCAGCGCCGGGGCATCGAAACCAAACATCCTATTGATCATGGCGGACGACGTCGGCTGCGACGCGATCGGTTGCTATGGCGGCCAAAGCCATCCGACTCCGCACATCGATGCGCTGGCTCACGGCGGGATGCAATTCAGCCACGCCTACTCGATGCCGGTCTGCCACCCCTCGCGGGTCTGCCTGATGACCGGACGTTACCCGTTTCGCTTCGGACCCGAAGGGATGAAGTGGGGTGACTTCCCCGAAACCGCCGAAGGGATCTCGATCGGTGACCGCATGAAACAGGCCGGCTACGCAACCGCCGTTGCCGGCAAGTGGCAGCTGTGCATGATGAAAAACGATCCGCAACATCCCCGTCGTGTCGGTTTCGATTCCTGGTGTCTGTTCGGTTGGCACGAAGGCGGTCGCTATCACGATCCGCTGATCTATCAAAACGGGCAACTCCGGGAGGACACGCTCGGCAAATATGGACCCGATCTGTATGTCGAATTCCTGATCGATTTCATGCGGCAGAGCCGACAAGATGGCAAACCGTTTTTCGCGTACTATCCGATGGCGCTGTGTCACGATGTCACCGATGATTTAAAAGGTCGGCACGTCGCGCCGTACAAAGACGGCCGCTGGATGACGTACGCGGAAATGATTTCATCGATGGATGACATGGTCGGGCGGTTGGTCGCGGCGCTGGAACAGATGGAACTTCGCGACGAAACGCTGATCCTGTTCACGACCGACAACGGGACCCCTGCGGCCAGTTATCTGTCGGTTGACGCCGACGGCAACATGGCCCGTCCCAAAGTGTTTTCGATTCGAAACGGCGAGGTGGTTCCCGGCGGCAAAGGGAAACACGACGACACGGGAACACGAGTTCCGCTGATCGCCAATTGGCCGGGTCGCGTCCGTGCCGGCACCCAGATGGAACAGATGGTCGACCTGACCGACTACCTGCCGACGGTCGCCGAAGTGGCGGGCTTAGCAGAGGAAGACGTCTTTCGCGACGGAATCAGCTTCGCGCCACTGCTGTTCGGAGACGCAAGGAAACGCCAGCGTGACTGGATTTACAGCGAACACCGCGGAAAACGCTCCATTCGGTCTCCGCGGTTTCGCCTCCACGACGACGGACGCTTCTTCGATCTCGCCACGGACCCCAAAGAACAGCAAGCACCTGCGATCGACGAACTGCCCCACGAAGCCAACCAAGAACACGCCCGACTGCAGCGTCGATTGAACGAACTGAAAACACCTGCTGATCGTTAGGCGTTTCAAGTTTCAAGTTTCAAGTTTCAAGTTTCAAGTTTCAGATTTCAGATTTCAGATCCTGCCCCCCTTCCCACGCCCCTCCCTCCCCCCAACCCGCCATGCAACCTCCACGCTTGCGCCGATTCATCCCTTGTGTCTGCGCGTTCCTTTGGCTCTCCGCCGCGTTTGCCACCTCCGCCGAAATCCGAGTCATCTACCCGGAGTTCGAACCCGACATCGATGGCAAAGAGGTGGACTGGATCTATGGCGACTATCTGATGAAGAACGATCAGATCTCCGTCACGATCGCCGCCCCGATTGCGACGCGGGATGCCAACTTGACGATTCGCGGGATCGGTGCGTCGATTCTCGATCTGACCCTGAATCACCCTTCCAACGATCAGCTCAGCGCCTTCATCCCCACGGCAGCCAGGTATCAGTTCCATGACCCGAGCCAGGTGCAAATCGGTCGTGACGGCGATGCGGTGTTCTGGCAATGCCGTTCGTCGAAATCGCTCGCCGGTGATGGAACCACCGCAACCGTTCGTTATCGGCTGGTCGACGGGAACGCGTTCGTCGAGACGACGGTATGGATCGAAGGGGATAACGCAGAAACGGTCAAAGCGTTTGACGGAGTCCGCGCCGATCGCAGTTTTGCGATGGAGCAATCCGGCAGCGTCGCGTACTGCAGTGACGCTTTCTTTCGACAAACGATCGGATTCAAAAGTCCGATCGGCACCGAACCGCCTCAGTGGAAAAACGGCCGCCCGGCGGAGTTGCACTACGGCGACCAGCACGTGCAGCGTGGCGACGGGCTGACGACCTGGACGGTCCTGCTGTATCCCGCGACCAGCCCGATCGACTTGCTGGCCGTCGCGGAAGGGTCCCCCCTGGCACCGGCGATGCATACGTTTGAGGTGCCGCTTGAGATCCCAGGCAGCGACGAAAAAGCCGCCGTCAGACGCGCCAACATTGTGCTCCGGCAGATGAGTGGTTCCGAAGGCGACATCTCCAAGCCGTTTCGACTGCAAACCGACGACCTGGGGATCGCCCACGCCCGACTCGTCCCCGGACAATACGTCGTCAGCTACAAAGCCATCGGGCACACAGCCTTTGTTCTGGTTGTTAAGACCAGCGACGAACCCCAAACCATACGCCTCGGAACGTCCGCACCGAGCGGATTCACTGCAACCGTCACCGACGGCGACGGAACTCCCATTCCGGCCAAGGCGACGATCTACGCGGCCAACGGCGACCATCCAGACTTCGGTCCAGACAGCACCCGAACCTTTGTCAAGAATTGTGTCTATGCCGTGCATGGGCAACTGCATTGCCCGCTCGATCCGGGCACCTACGAAATCCATTTCAGCCGCGGACCGGAATACAACAGCGTGAACCGGCAAATCCAGGTCGGCAAAGAAACGATGACCGAGCTTTCGGTCCAACTCGACCGCGTCGTCGATACCCGCGGTTGGGTCAGCACGGAGTTGCACAGCCACAGCAGCCCTTCGGGTGACAACACCTCCGATCAATACGGACGCGTCGAAAACCTGCTCTGCGAACATCTGGAATTCGCCCCTTGCACCGAACACAATCGCATCAGCAGCTACGCGCCGCATCTGCAACAGATGCAGCTGTCGCACATGATGGCGACGTGCACGGGAATGGAACTGACCGGCAATCCATTACCGGCAAACCATCAAAATTCGTTCCCGCTGCACCACCATCCACACACCCAAAACGGAGGCGGCCCGCGCGTCGACCCCAACCCGGTCGTCCAAATCGAACGGCTGGCGATGTGGGACGGCGGATCGGACAAGCTGGTCCAGATGAATCATCCCAATCTGCATCAAATCTATGGTGATTTGGATGTCGACGGAACGCCCGACAAGGGTTTCCGCGGCATGCTCAAGTGGATGGATGTGATCGAAGTCCACCCGCTGGAAACGATTTTCCAAGACGTCGCCAGCAAGCCACCGAATGTCCGCGAAATGCGAATCCCGCTGTTCCAATGGATGCAACTGCTCAACCAGGGCTATCGCATTCCCGGTGTCGTCAACACCGACGCGCACTACAACCACCATGGAAGCGGGTGGCTGCGAAATTGGTTCGCCAGCAGCACCGATGACCCGGCAGAGATCTCCACCGACGAAATGATCCGTCAAGCCGAAGCGGGGCACATCGTCATGTCGACCGGGCCGTTCCTGTCGGTGGTCGGCACGTCGAAAACCGGCGAGGCACCGGCGATTCCCGGTGATGACCTTTCGGCCGGCGATGGTCAGGTGAACGTCCAGGTGACCGTCCAATGCCCGAACTGGTTGGACGTCAATCGTGTTGCCATTTTCGTCAACGGACGCCGCAGCGAAAAACATGACTACACGCGAAAGAACTCTCCCGAGCTGTTCGCCGATTCCGACAGCGTTGTCAAATTTGATTCGACAATCACGGTCCAACTGGATGCGGACGCCCACCTGATCGTGGCAGCGATCGGCGAAGGGATGACGATGGAGAAGGTCATGGGTGAGCAATATGGCAAGCGTCCACCGATCGCAGTCAGCAACCCGATCTTCGTCGATGTCGACGGGAACGGCTTCCAGCCAAACGGCGACGAACTCGGTTTGCCGCTGCCCAAGTCACCGCACTGAATCGGGCAGAGACCTATTCCGCTAGTTCATTCCGCCGAACCCGACGACCCCACTGCGTTTCGTCGGTCGGATCAGGGTATCGAGATCAAAGTCATAGCCGTTCTGATAGAGTGCGGTGATGTCGCCAAACTCGCCGCCATCATCCGTTTCATTGGGGCCGGTGCTGTAGACGACAAAACCGGTCTCGGTCTGTCGATAGATCAGCGAATTCCCGCTGAACGGATCGAGCGGAACGGCCGGCAAAAACTCTGGCACCAGTTCCTCAATGCTGGTGGGCATCCGCCGCTGTTTTGCGTCAAACAATCGAGCGGCAAATTCCACCATCAGCATTCGTAATCCTGCATCGCGTCGATCGATCGCATCCCCCGTCGCCTGAATCGATGGCGACACCAGAGTCGTCGTCTCGGCCGGATTTTGTGCCGACAAGTGTGCCGGCGCGTGCATCGCCAGTCGGTATTGCCAAGTCATTTCCCGATCCATCACCAAATCGCTTCGTCGGTGCAGCGATTCGAGTGACTCGCGCTGACCATCGATCGTGATCAGTGCGGACAACAGTTCGGCAATCGTTTCGACTGGCAGATCGTTGCGGATCCGCACCAAGCCTTCTTGACCGACGCCTTCGATCGCAATGCCGGCCAGCGCGTAGGCTATCTGACTTCCGCGTCCGAGACCGTGCCCGACGTGGATGCAATCGCGCCATGCTTCACTGGCCTCGAAAAACTCGCCCGACTTGACCGCAGCCATGGCGTCCTTGTCCATGCATCGTGCCCAAGACCGAAAAGCGTTCAGCTTCTGTCCGAGCCCCGTGAAATCGGCATCGACGGCCAGCGGATCGGGGGCGCGAAACACCCGACGCGTTGAACGCCGAATCGACGCATAGGCCTCGGCAACCTCGATCGCACTTTCCGTCCGCCCGGTTTTGGCGAGATCGTCGATCGTCTGTTCCTTGGGATTCAACGTCATCAACTCAGTCATCGTTGTTTCCAACTGCTCATAGAGTTTTGCGTCTTCGGCAATCGGATCGGGCTGAGCCAGTGGCGGGACCATTTTGACCGCGATGGGAATCAGACAGGCCGCGTACAGCCCCAGCAGCGCCGCTGATGCAACTCGTGCGACGCGTCCTGTCGAACGTTCTGCCGGTGAATCGATTGCTCCAGATCGGAACAAGCCGGCCGTCGCGACACACAGCGTCGTCATCAACAGGGCAACGGAATACCCCCAGATCATCGAACGAAACGGCGTGCCGGGCAAATAACTCAACGAGCTGGCTTGCATCAACCACCTCCCGCCGACCGCCCCAAACTGCAAGGCAAGACCGAGAGCGATCACAAAAACAACGATCGAAGCAAGCCGCCATCGCAGGCGACTTGCGGTAAAGAGGGCGGCAACCGATACGTTGACCATCGTCGCCATGCCGGCGGCGCAAAGGACCGAGAACCAGAGTGAAATCGGAGCTCGTTGCAGGGCCAACGCGTTGATCGCGAACAGAACCGCGAGTAAGACGACCGCAAAAAGAGCTTCGATCAACCGAAACGACTGGCCGAACGAATCACGCCGAGTGACGATGCGGGGGCCGAAGCGAAAGGAATCACCAAAAAGCATCGCCACAATTTGAATGGTGAAATAGACCGGCAAGATGACCAGCAACGTTTCCAACCAGCCGAAGTTCCAAAAGATTCGCACCGCCCAACCCACGCTGGCAGCGGCCACAACCGAACCGGCCAACGCTCCCAACCAAAACTCGATCCGCCCTCCGATCGCGGGAACGCTGCGCGGATGTCGCCAACGCACCTGATCCCGCTCGGTAAAGAAACGGAGCAGACTCAACAAGACAACGGAACTGACCCCGGCGAGACTAAAGAACATGATCGGCTGGTAGGCGTGCAGCGGCAGCAACAGCCCCAACGCAGCCACACCAATGGCAGACCGCATCCACCAGCGACCGCCCCCCAACGCAACCCACATCGCCAGCAGGCTGAACACAATCCCCACCAGCCCCATCGCCTCTGCCGGACAGCGGAAATCGGGAAACGTGTGCATGGACCGGCGGAATCTTGATCGGCAGGAATGTCAGGCGAACGGTTCTGTCAGGATAACAAATGCGAGATTTCAACAGGCGAGCATCCCGCCTCGCCAAGAAACGATTAGAATCTTACCTCCCCCATCTTCCCCACCGCGCCCGGTTTTCGGAGCCTCGCTATGACGCGACATTTCCCCTTGCTTTTTTCTCTCGTCCTATTGCCGCTGCTGCCCGTCACCACATCCGCGGTGGCCCAGGAAAAATCGTTCCAAACGCTGTTCGACGGCAGCAACCTGGACGGCTGGAAACACAGCGGGAACTGGGTGGTCGAAGATGGAGTGATCACCCGTACGGGCAAAGGCGGATCGCTGATCTACAACGCCACCAAGGTTCCCGACGACTTTGAACTGCGATTCGAATGGAAAGTCGCCGCGGGCAGCAACAGTGGCGTCTACTATCGTCCCGGTCAGTACGAATACCAGATCCTGGACAATTCAAAACACAAAGACGGCCAGAACCCACGCACGAGCGCCGCCTCGCTGTACTTTTGCATGCAACCGTCGGCCGACGAGACACGCCCGGTGGGTCAGTGGAACGAAGCCCGTGTCGTCTGCAAGGGTTCCGTTATTCAACACTGGCTCAACGGCAACAAAGTCATCGACTTTGATTACCAAGATCCCAAGTGGGCCTTCAACGTCGACATGCTGAAAGAGCGCGGCGGCGACCTTTCTCAACGCGGCGGTTATCTCAGTCTACAAGACCACGGCGACCCGGTCTGGTATCGCAACATTCGCATCCGCAGCATTGCCGCGGGCGAAGACATCGGGCATCGCACCGTCACACCCGCCACGATCGCGCCGGAAGTTCTCAAAGCCGAAGCGGAAAAGTTGGCCGGCATCGTCGCACGGCGAACCGCAGCGCAGCAGAAAGCGGCAGCGAACAAAGCGGCTCAATCAAAGACCAAGAAACGCCCGAACATTCTGTTCATCTTGGCCGACGATCAATCGCCCTTTGATTTGCAGATCTACAACACGCGTTCCAAACTCGAAACGCCCCACTTGGATCGACTGGCCGCCGAAGGCATCGTCCTGGATGCGGCACATCACATGGGGTCCTGGTCCGGTGCCGTGTGCACACCGTCGCGTCACATGATCATGAGCGGACGCAGCGTCTGGCATCTGCCCAACCGCGGACGGAACAAACAGAATCCGAACGCCGACAATCCTTCGCTGGTGCCGCCCGATCTGCCCAACCAGACGATGGCCGCCGTGTTCAATCGCGCCGGCTATGACACGATGCGAACGTGCAAACGGGGCAACAGCTACGACGCGGCCAACCAACTGTTCACGATCGTTCACGAAGCGACCAAACGTGGCGGCACTCATGAAACCGGCAGCGCCTGGCACGCCGATCGCGTCCTGGATTACCTGGGCCAACGCGAAGCGTCCAAGGACACCGATCCGTTCTTGATCTACTTCGGTTTTTCACACCCCCACGACACGCGTGACGGAACCTCGGAACTCAACGCGAAATACGGCGCGGTCAATCACACCGACAAGAATTCATTGCCGCCGGCCAACCCCGTACAACCACAACTGCCGGTCAACTACTTGCCCGAGCACCCGTTCCATCACGGTCATCCCGGCTTGCGTGACGAAGAGAAAGTCAGCGGCGTCTGGACACGGCGCGACGAACGAACGATCCGAAACGAACTGGGACGCGAATTCGCGTGCAGCGAAAATATCGATGATCAGATCGGTCGCGTGCTCGACAAACTCGAAAAACTCGGCGAGCTCGACAACACCTATATCTTTTATACGGCCGATCACGGCATGGCGATCGGTCGCCACGGTTTGCAAGGAAAACAAAACCTGTACGAACACACCTGGCGCGTTCCGTTCATCGCCAAGGGACCGGGGATTCCGCAGGGCGTTCGAGCGCCCGGGAACATCTACTTGATGGATGTCCTGGCAACGATCTGCGACCTGACCGGCATCGATGCTCCCGACACAAACGAAGGGATCAGTTTCGCCCCCGTCCTGTTCGGCAAACAACAAGTCGTCCGCGACACGCTGTTCGGCGTTTATTGTGGCGGGACCAAGCCGGGCATGCGATGTGTCAAACAGGGCGATTGGAAACTGATCAAATACGACGTGTTGGACGGCAAGGTCCGCGAGACACAACTGTTCAACCTGGCCGAGAATCCACACGAATTTTTAACCCAACACCACGACGCATCGCTCAATGCCCTGGTCGGCGATACACCCACGCCCGGCCAAGTCAACTTGGCCGACGACCCGAAGCACAAGGACCGGTTGATCAAGATGGAAAAGCTGCTGCTCGACGAGATGCGCCGCCTGGACGATCCCTACCGTCTTTGGGATCAGCCGGAATAGGCCGCCCGGCCGCACGCTCCATACCTCACCCTCCCGCGATGGAGGTCGTACAGTTTTCAAAGTCACCCTCCTGGCAGGAGGGTCGAGCGCAGCGAGGGGAGGTCGAACGGTGAGACGCCGATCCAAGACTCGTTCCCAAACTCCGCCCTTCGCCGTGAACGATTTATTCCCTGTGTTTGACGAGGTGTTAGCGGCAGGGCGCAAGCCCTCCGGTCTTTCACGGTGTTTTTTGAAGCGCAACCGGACGGCTCGCGCCGTTCCGCTAACACCTTTAGAGCTTAAGTAAGTGGCATTGGGCTTGCTCCCTGCCGCTAGCCAGAAGAAACGACATCGATTCCCCAAACACCAACACGACCGAACAAATTCAACCATCCAACATGAACAACCGCATCGATCCAAAACCCTACTTCCTTGCACTGTTGCTGGTCACGAGCAGCATGCGCGCGAACCCAACGTCCGCCGAGCAGCCTGCGTTGACCGACACCGGTATTCCGGTCGCCAGTGTGTTTGTCAGCGGTCAAGACGGATATCGGATCTTCCGCATCCCGGCAATCATTCGCGCCGCCAACGAGGACTTGCTGGCGTTTTGCGAAGCGCGGCAGGGCGGCGACGCCAGCGAGATCGACCTGGTCATGAAACGTTCGACCGATGGCGGCAAGACATGGGGCACGCTGCAAGTGGTGCAAAAGAACAGTGACTTTCGCGGCGTGGTCGCCGATGGCGTGAACGACATCACGATCGGCAATCCCGCTCCCGTCGTCGACCTGCTCGATCCGGACCATCCGGGACGGATCTGGCTGCCGTTCACACTTGAAAACGATCGCGCGTTCGTGATTTTCAGTGACGACCACGGCGGAAGTTGGTCGCCGCGGCGCGAGATCACCCAAGACGTCAAGAAAGAAGCCTGGGGCTGGTACGCGACCGGTCCGGTCCATTCGATTCAAATCCAGCGTGGACCCCATCGCGGAAGATTGGTGATTCCGACGGACCATCGACTCGGGGAAGACGGCAAGGACGGCGGCGACCTGGGGGCTCACGTGGTACTCAGCGACGACCACGGGCAAACGTGGCGTCTGGGGGCGGTCGACGAAACCTACAAAGACGGGATCGGCGCCAACGAAACCACCGTGGTCGAACTGGCCGACGGGACGCTCTACTTCAACACCCGCAACCAACTCGGTGGCGCAGCAGGCACCCGTGGCGAAGCCTGGAGCAGCGACGGCGGTGAATCCTTCGACTCCCGCGACCGGCGCTGGAACGCGTTTCGCCCGGCGCCCGCGGTGCTCGATCCGCCCGTCGTTCAGTGTTCGCTGCTGGCCGTCGCGGACGATCTGATCGTGTTTTCCGGGCCCGATCAAAACGGCCCCAGTGGCAAGGGACGCAGCGACTTGCGATTGCGTTGTTCCACCGATCAAACCAGGTCCTGGCAGGACGGCCCGCTGATTCATACCGGACCGGCCGCCTACAGCGATCTGGTGTTGATCAACGACGACTTACTGGGCGTCTTGTTTGAAAACGGTGATGCCTCCGGAAAGAATTCCTACCAGCGAATCAGTTTCGCACGCGTCAGCGTTTCGGAACTCAAGTCGAAAGCCCAATGATTCCTCTCAACCGACGATGCTTCCTGACCGCCGCGGCGATCCAGCTCACCGCCGCCACCGACATGTCGCGTGCGAACGCTGCCGACGCGCCCGCCACGATCGGATTCGGCTTCGGCACCTACGGGATGAAATCTCTGAAGACGGCCGACGCGACCAAAGCCTGTGCCGAGATCGGATACGACGGCATCGAATTTGCGCTGATCAGCGGATGGCCCACCGAACCGACGGCGCTGGGTCGACGAGAACGTGCCGAGATTCGTGGACAGCTCCGTGATCTGAATTTGGCGGTCCCGTCACTGCTGGACAGCCTGCCTTGTCTGCGATCGGACGAGCAGCACGCCGCAAACCTACAGCGGTTGAAGCGGGCGACCGAGTTGGCGCACGACCTCGCCCCGGAAGTCCCGCCCGTCGTTCAGTCGATCGTCGCCGGCAAGACGGATCAGTGGGATGAAACGAAGACACGACTGGTAGACCAGTTATCCGACTGGGCAGAAGTCGGACGCGAAAACGAAACCGTTATCTGTTTCAAACCCCATGCCGCACACGCCGTCCACACGCCCGAGCGGGCGCTGTGGGTCCACCGACAAATCAACAGCCCCTGGCTGAAGGTCGTGTACGACTACAGCCATTTTTACCTGGAAGGACTCTCGCTGGCAGCAAGCTTGAATCAACTGCTGCCGATCACGGCCTACGTTCAAGTCAAAGACAGTCGAGGCACACCCGCCAAGCACGAGTACTTGCTACCCGGCGATGGCGAGACCGACTACAGCGAGTTATTGACGGTACTGAAAGACGCCGGCTATTGCGGTTTCGTCAACGTCGAGGTCAGCTCACACGTCCATCGAAAGCCCGCCTATCAACCCATTGCGACAGCTCGCCAATGCTACCAACGCCTCGCACCGCTCTTCGAGTCCCTCCAAATCCGCCGCCCCAACGTGGCGTAAGCTTCCAGCTTGCGTTCGGTGGCGTAAGCTTCCAGCTTGCGTTCGGTGGCGTAAGCTTCCAGCTTGCGTTTGCTCCTGGACTCACTCACCGGATTCGCAAGCGAGAAGCTCACGCCACTTGGTTACTCCTGCTCTTGGCCTGCGTCCCGGCCAGGGCTCAGGAATTCACGCCTCGCAATACGCAAGCGGTCGGCCAGCATCCGCTTCCTGCCGCCGAAGCGATTGCGCGGTTGCATGTGCCGGCTGGCTTTCAGATTACTTTGGCGGCGGCCGAACCCGAGGTCCGTCAACCCATCGCGATCACCTTTGATGATCGCGGGCGACTCTGGGTCGCCGAAAGTTATTCCTATGACGGCAGCACCTTCACCGACCAGCCCCACGACCGGATTTTGATCTTCGAAGACACCAACGGCGACGGCGTGCTGGACCGTCGCAAAGTGTTTTGCGAGGGGCTGACCCATTTGACGGGACTGGAACTCGGGTTCGGTGGCGTTTGGATCACTGCGCCGCCGAACTTGGCATTCCTGCCCGATGCGAACCACGACGACGTTCCCGATGGTGAAGCGGTCGTGCACCTCGACGGCTGGTCACTGAAAGCGGAACACAACAGCGTCAACGGGCTGACGTGGGGGCCGGATGGCTGGCTGTACGGCCGCCATGGGATCAAGCAACCGTCACACGTCGGTCGCCCCGGTCAGACGCCGGCGGATCGCGTCGAATTGAGTTGTTCGATCTGGCGTTATCACCCTACCGGTCACCAGTTCGAACTCGTGGCCGACGGGACGATCAATCCGTGGGGGCTGGATTTTGACGACCATGGTCAAGGTTTTTTGACGACGAGTGTCGTGGAACACCTTTGGCACCTTGTCCCGGGAGCCCACTATCAGCGGTGGAAAGATCGCGGCGTGCATCCCAATCCCCACGTTTATCAGCCGATGTCGGCAACGAGTGATCATCTTCATTGGTCATCCGGGAAAACCGCAGATCACACGGCATCCCCGACATTGGATTTTGGCGGCGGGCACTCACACTGTGACGCGATGATCTACCTGGGCGACCGTTGGCCGCAAGCGTACCGCGGATCATTATTGACCAGCAACATTCACGGCAGACGAATCAATCGCGACCGGCTTGTTCGGCACGACGGTCCGTTTCATGGAGTGCACGCGGATGATTTCCTGGTCGCGGAGGATCCGTGGTTTCGAGCCGTGTCGATGGAGTATGGCCCCGACGGAGACGTTTACGTGACCGATTGGTCGGACAACGGCGAATGCCATGATCGCGACGGCGTGCACCGAACCAGCGGACGGATCTACAAGATCACTTGGGGAAATCCCCGTCGCGTCGACGTCGACTTGAGTCAGGCCACCGACAAGCAGCTCGTCGATTTACAATTGCATGCCAACGATTGGTTCGTCCGACACGCACGTCGGATCCTGCAAGAGCGCGCCGCCGACGGAGACGACTTGTCCGAAGCACACGACGCGCTGCGAAACATTTTCAACACTCACCCCGACATCACTCGCAAGCTCCGCGCCCTCTGGGCGTTGCACTGCAGCGGCGGGGTCAACGATCACTGGTTGACGGAGCTGCTCACGCACGAAAATGAGCATGTGCGTGGCTGGGCGGTGTGGTTGCTGGTCGACGACGCGACGTCATCACGTGCAACATGCTTACCACATTTTGCGGAGATGGCGGAAACCGAAACGTCGTGGATCGTCCGCATGGCGTTGGCATCGGCGCTGCAGCGGATCGATGTGGGGCAACGCTGGACGGCCGCGGTTGCTTTGGCGATCAAGAATGACAGCACACCGGATTCGAACTTAGAACGCATGGTTTGGTACGCGATCGAACCCGAAGTCGCTGCGAACCCCGGTCGCGCCCTCCGGGCCGTCGATGCGTTGTCGCCCAAGCTCCGTCGCTGGACGGCGCGGCGAATTTGCAGCGATTCGACTTCATCAGCCACCCTGCTTTTCAATCATCTGAAGCAAACCACACAAGCGGACGTCATCGCCGATCTGCTCGAGGGATTCAACGACAGTGTCTCGCTGCATACACGCACTGAGTTCCCTGGCAGCGTTGCGGGCGTGATGGAAACCTTGATCGAACACCGCGATCAGCGGGTGCGTGTCGCGGCGGTGCGTGCGGCGGCGGTCACGTCAGACGATTCGGGTTTGCAACGCGTTCGGCAACGACTGCATGCCACCGAAACCGATCCCGCGACCCGCCGAGCCGCCCTCGACGGGCTGGCCCAACGCAATCCAGCCGGGTTTGCCCGTGACCTGGAACGATTGATTCGGTCCTCGCGGTTGATCACCGAGGCACTCCGTGCCGCGACCAAGACCGATGACCGGAAACTGACCGAGACCGTTCTCAGCCGCTACGGCGAACTCAATCCGGATGAACGGGTTGCCGCGATGGATTATCTCGTCGCGCGCCGCCGGAGTGCGGCGCTGCTACTCAGCGCGATCGAAAACAACACCATCACAGCGGGCGAACTAACAGCCGGCCAATCCCGGCAAATCGATGCGTTGGGTGACCAGGCTTTGCGAGTGCGACTTCATCGAGTCTGGGGAACGCTGCGACGTTCGCCGGCCGAACGCGTGCGGCAAATCAAAGACCTGGAAAAGCGTCTGGATCCGTCGCGCATCGCGACAGCCGATCGATCCCGCGGCCGCGAGCTTTTTCAAAAGACCTGTGCGTCGTGCCACAAGCTGTTCGGCGAAGGCAAATCGGTCGGCCCCGAATTGACCGGTTCGAACCGACGCGACCTGCACTATCTGGTTTCCAACATCATCGACCCCAGCGCCGCCGTCCCGGCCGATTTCCGGTTGTCCAACCTGTTGACCACCGACGGACGCGTGATCAGTGGAACCGTCACGCGTCAAACCGAATCATCCGTCACGATCCAAACCGCGACCGAGACGGTCGAAGTCCTCGCGGACGACATCGAGACCATCAAGTTAACCACCAACTCCCTCATGCCCGACGGCCTGCTGGAAAACCTCAGCCAACAGCAAGTCCAAGACCTATTCGCCTGGCTGATGAGCGACGGACCCTAACCATGGCCTCTCCGTCCAGCTTGCGAAAGTGGCGTAAGCTTCCAGCTTGCGTCCCAGAAAGCTGAAAGCTTTCCCCCTACCGCTGCGACACGCCAAGCTGAAGCTTGCGAAGCGGCAAGCTGGAAGCGTGCCCCACCCCAAGTTTGCGAAAGTGGCGTAAGCTTCCAGCTTGCGTCCCGGAAAGCGAAAGCTTTCCCCCTACCGCTGCGACACGCCAAGCTAAAGCTTGCGAAGCGGCAAGCTGGAAGCGTGCCCCACCCCAAGTTTGCGAAAGTGGCGTAAGCTTCCAGCTTGCGTCCCAGAAAGCTGAAAGCTTTCCCCCTACCGCTGCGTTACGCCAAGCTAAAGCTTGCGAAGCGGCAAGCTGGAAGCGTGCCCCACCCCAAGTTTGCGAAAGTGGCGTAAGCTTCCAGCTTGCGTCCCGGAAAGCTGAAAGCTTCCCCCCCTACCGCTACGACACGCCAAGCTGACGCTTGCGAAGCGGCAAGCTGGAAGCGTGCCCCACCCCAAGTTTGCGAAAGTGGCGTAAGCTTCCAGCTTGCGTCCCGGAAAGCGAAAGCTTTCCCCCTACCGCTACGACACGCCAAGCTGAAGCTTGCGAAGCGGCAAGCTGGAAGCGTGCCCCACCCCAAGTTTGCGAAAGTGGCGTAAGCTTCCAGCTTGCGTCCCAGAAAGCTGAAAGCTTTCCCCCTACCGCTGCGACACGCGAAGCTGACGCTTGCGAAGCGGCAAGCTGGAAGCGTGCCCCACTGCGACACTGAAAGCGCGATCCCTGAACAAAATCTCAGCTTGCAAGAACAGGCAAGTGACCCAAACTATTTGCCTCAAAACAACGGCAAGCAAGAGGCTTCCCGCCACGTTTCAGTATCGGACGCTGAACAGATTCCATTTGGAGGGTTCAGCATGCCGGAGATGGTTTTTCGTCGGCGTCGTCTACCACATCAAGACGTCGAAGGGCATCCGGTATTCATCACGGCATGTCTCGAAGGCAGTCTCTCTGCCAGCGGCCTTTCGCAAATTGACGCGTATCGGCGTGAACTTGACCATCGCCGCAAACCTCACGCGATGAGTCTTGCAGATTGGGAACATCTGAAGCAGCGTCTGCTCTTCGGTTTTGTCGACAACGTGCTCGACGGGCGCTCTCCCGTCGAGTCTCTCCAAGACGATGCCCAGGCAAAGATCGTCCGCGACGCGTTCTTGAATTTTGCAGACGAGCGGTACACGTTGCTTGCGTTCGTGGTGATGCCCAGTCACCATCACTGGCTGTTCCTACCCAACGAGACATGGTCGGCATTGGCGGTGAAACGCGAAACGGGGCGTTCAGGCAGACGCCGAACGCCACGCGAAATCATCTCCCACAGCATTCAAAGTTACACGGCGACGATGTGCAACCGCGCACGGGGATCGACAGGCGTGTATTGGCAGCATGAAACATTCGATCATTGGGCACGTGATGAATCAGAAACGTTGCGCATCATCCGTTACATCGAAAGGAATCCGGTCAAAGCCGGCTTAGCCCGATCCCCCGAATCGTACGCTTGGTCGTCAGCGAGCATCCGAGCCCAACTTCGCCTGCAACCCGGACAAGCCATCCCCAAAGTGGCGTAAGCTTCTAGCTTGCGTTCCGGAAAGCTTTCAGCTTTCCCCGCTACAGGCCGCAAGCTAAAGCTTGCGGGGGTGGCAAGCAAGATGCTTACCCCACGGCACACGACAAGCTAAAGCTTGCAAAGTGGCGTAAGCTTCTAGCTTGCGTTCCGGAAAGCTTTCAGCTTTCCCCGCTACAGGCCGCAAGCTAAAGCTTGCGGGGGCGGCAAGCAAGATGCTTACCCCACGGCACACGACAAGCTAAAGCTTGCAAAGTGGCGTAAGCTTCTAGCTTGCGTTCCGGAAAGCTTTCAGCTTTCCCCCGCTGCAGTCCGCAAGCTAAAGCTTGCGGGGGCGGCAAGCAAGATGCTTACCCCACGGCACACGACAAGCTAAAGCTTGCAAAGTGGCGTAAGCTTCTAGCTTGCGTTCCGGAAAGCTTTCAGCTTTCCCCCGCTGCAGGCCGCAAGCTAAAGCTTGCGGGGGCGGCAAGCAAGATGCTTACCCCACGTTGATCAATTGATCGATCACTCCGGTGGAGTCCTGGAAGGGCTCGCCGGGGTCGACGCCGGCCCGGTCCAGCATGGTATGCCAAACACGTGACAGCGGAGTCTGTTCGGGGAGCCGAAGGTGGCCTTGGTGTGCAACGCCGGCGGCCTTGCCGCCGAACAGGCAGGTCGGCAAGCGGTCTTTCGAATGTCCGATCCCCATCCCGCTCGAAAATCCCAACAGTGTGTGATCCAACAAACTCGAACCGTCGGGTTGCCTGAACGACTTCAACCGATTGATGAAGTAATTCCAGTGGGCAAGATAGATCCGATCCACCTTTGCCAACTCGGCCAGGTTTTTGGGATCGTTGCCATGGTGCGTCAATTCGTGGAACCCTTTCGACACGCCGAATTCGGGAAACGTCCCGCCTGAACTTTCTTGACGAACCACGTAGCTGATCACGCGCGAAGAATCGGTCTCGTAGGCCAGCGCGATCAAGTCGTACATCATCCGCGCGTACTTCTCGTACACAAACTGCCCGGCGGGCATGTTGACGGTAAAGCTTTCCGAAAAATCACTCAGACCGCTGGTGTCAACGTTCGGTTTGGGTTTCACGTTCCAATCGATGTCACGTTCCAGTTGTTTTTCCACTTCGCGGACGCTGCTGAAGTATTCATCTAGCTTGACGCGATCACGATTGCCGACGGTGCGTTCCATCTGTTTCGCATCTTCCATGACCAGGTCCAGAATGCTACGTCGTTGACGGAATCCCTTTTTCCGCAGCTCGGTTTCCTCAGGTCCATCAACTTTGAACAATCGGTTGAACAAGACGTGGGGGTCATTTTCCGACGCCAGTGGGACGCCGTCACGGTTCCAGGAAAGAGTGCGCAGGTTGCCGCCGAATCCGGTGCCGCGTTGGACACAGAGCTGCAGCGAGGGGAACCGGGTCTGGCGTCCGAGTTGCTCCGCCGCGATTTGATCCATCGAGACGGAATTGTTGATCGAGCTTCCGTCTTTGGCTTTCACGCCGGTCGAAAACGTGTAATCACCTTGGTGACCGCCGCCGTGTTCCAAATAGGTTCCCGAGAGGACCGTGAAGTCATCTTTGTGTGCGGCCAGCACCTTCAGCGTCGGCGATAACGTGTAGTCGCGTCCTTCATCCACCGGCTCCAACTGGCGCATGTTCATGCCCGTGCCGAAGTAGAAAATCCCGATCCGTTTGGGCGAGGCCGATTCGACGCGTTCGCCGCCGGCGGTCGCCCGTTTCGGCAACATCGCTTCCAACAGCGGCAACGCCATCGCGCCGCCGGTGCCCCGCAGTAATGTGCGTCGACCGAGTTGGGGTGCGTGGATTTTGCTCATGGTTCTATTTTCTTAAAAAGGCATCCGAAAGGACGATTCCTTCGACCAGACTCTGCAAACTGTGTCCGTTGGATTTCATGCGATCGACCAAGCCATCGATTGTAACGTGATCGCTCGGTTCGATGATGCGGCCGAGTGCATAGGTCAACATCTTCTCGGCAAACCCACGCAAAAACCGATCGCTTTGGCGACGTAGCGCCGTCCGGTACTCATTGATCGTCGTAAACCGAGTTCCATCGGGTAAGGTACCGCTGGCATCGATCACCGCGTGGTCAGGCCACCAGGGACGTTCACCATCCTGCTTGGTCCGCCACGTGCCGGTGACACTGAAGTTTTCGAGTCCCAAGCCGTAGGGATCGATCGTGCGATGGCAATGGGCACACGCGGCGATGGTGCGATGCTGATCCAGACGCTGCCGGACCGTCAGCAGTTCACCACTGACGTTCGGCTCGACTTCTCCGACGTTCGGCGGCGGCGGCTTGGGCGGATCGTTGAACAAAACATCCAAAATGTACTTGCCGCGCTCGACGGGTTTCGTCCGATTGCCATCGCTGCCCCATTTGTGCAGCGCGGCCATGGTGGAAAGCCCGCCGCGCACCGACGGCTGCGGGAACGCGACGCGAACCATGGCGTTGCCCGTCACACCGGGAATCCCGTAGTAACGGGCGAGCGTCTCGTTGGCCATGGTCCAATCGCTGTCCAGAAAATCCAGCAAACTGCCGCCGCTGCGCATGACTTCGCGAAAGAACTCGATCGGTTCCGCGTTGATCGCTTCGTTCAAACCGGCGTTCTCGGCGCGATAGAAGTCACGGTAAAGGTTTTGATCGATCGCGAAACGGTCAAACTCATCCGCCTTCAACCATTGCCGCGCAAACCCCTCGACCAAAGCATTTGATTTTTCGTGTGCCAACATTCGGCGCACCTGTCGTACCAGCACGTCCGTGTCGGTCAAACGCTGCGACGCCGCGTCCTGACGGAGCGCGTCGTCGGGAATCGTGCTCCACAAAAACCGGCTCAATCGAAACGCGAGCTCCTCGTCGTTGAGTTCGTCGCCACTCGCAGTTCCATTGTTACTCGCAAGACCACTGTTGCCCACCGCGACGTCCGCGGTCGGCCCCTCCGCTTCGCGGATCAATAGAAACGAAGGACTACACAGCATCGCGACGATCCCGGATTCAATCGCATCGGGGAATGATTCCCCGTACTCCAATTCGCTGCGGACCACGCCAACGATTCGATTGATTTCCGCCGCGCTGACACTGCGCCGAAACGCCCGTGGCAGCAGTCGGGCAAAGATCTCGCGGGCGTAGGACTCGCCGAACTCCGATGCGCCCAAACCGCGATGAAAGATCAGCTCCGTGCTCTTCGGTGGCCACTGTTCATACAGCGGCCCTTCAAGCTCGATCCAGTCAAACAGGATCCGGGGTAAATGGTCCGTCGTGCGGGTGTCCGGCTCGATCCGGCCCTGATTGGGGAAACCCTGCGCGCCCAACTGTGCCTGCAACCGCCCCGCCAGGGGCGCGTTTCCATTCTTGGTCGCTTCTTCCGCTGATCGCCGTAGGTCCGAGAAGTGATAATTGACCCGTCCAAAACTCGGCGCGTCGACAAACTCGATGCCGATCTCATTTCCACCGGGGACGTCGAAGGCGCGTTCGATTTCGATCACTTCGGGACGGTCCAGCGTTCCGGGCACCTTGCCGAAATACAAATCACCATCGCCACTGCGTTTGATCCGAATGTAAAGTGCCTCGCGATCGCGCGGGTGGGCGCCCAAACGGACCCGCAAGCGGTATCTGCCGCGGATCGGAATCAATTGATCATTCCAGGGATGCCGCAAGGCTTCGTCGCTGCGCATCCCCTGATTCATCGTAATGATGCCATCTTCGGTCAGAATCGTCTCGCGTGAATGTTTGATGTACTCGATGCCGCCGGTACTGTCCTCGTATTGCATCCGATTGCGACGTGTCGGAACCGGCGGCGGCCCGGTGACCACCGCTTTGGTTGCGACCATGGCGGCGACGTCAAAATACTTTTCCATCAAAGACGGGTCCAACAACAACGCCTTGCTGACCGTGTCAAACCCGTTCATCGTTCCGTCGGGCGGCAACAAGTCTTGCGGCCCTTCGCCGGGTAAGAATTCGACCGCCAGCAAGTCGCCGACGATATTGGCGTACTCCCTGCGATTGAGTCGTCGCATCAACTCACGGCCTCCGGTGCTTTTTGAAAGCGTCGCCGCGTGTTTCAATTCGTTTCCGATCCAGTCGACGACTTGTGCAACCAACGCGTCGGGCGGTTGGCGTTCGTCCTGCGGAGGCATTTCTCCCAGGTTCAGGTTGTCCATCACCTCGATCCATTTCGCCGCACTCTGCGAATCGGTGAAGTTCGGCGTCAGCGTGTCCAGACGCAACTCGCCCTCCTGGGTGTCTGGGCCGTGACAATCCACACAGAAAGACTGCACCAAATTCGTCACGGCAACGTCGTACATCGCCGCGTCGTGCGGTTCGGCCGCATGCGCGATGCCGCAAGCGAGCAGGACAAGGCTGCAGAGCAGGGTCGCTAATCGGTGGGGCGGAAGCTGGTGCATGGAGCGGTGCGGTTGAGGGTCGTGGGAGAGGCTTCAAGCCTGTCGTGCTGGAAACGCAAGCTGGAAGCTTACGCCACGGATCGCAAGCTGGAAGCTTACGCCACTTTAGTCCAGTGAGACGGTGTAGGGGATGACGTTGGTCTTGGGCATCAGCTCGTTGAGTTCGTTGATCTTGGCTTCCGTGAGTCCGGTGTCGTTGCGGGGCAACCACAGTTCGTTCAGCCATGTGGCGGTCTGCATCTTCATCATGCCGTCGTTGGTCAATGCCGACGGAGGCCGAATACCACGGTGGGCAAGCCGTAACTTTTCAACGCTTTTCGCCATCGCCAAGTACTCAAACGCCACGTCCTCCAGCCCCGGTGTCCGAAGCGAAAGGTCTCGCAAGTCTGGCAACTGGGTCAACGGTCCCAAGCCCGATCCGTTGACTTGATCCGACGTGATCGTCAATCGTGTCAATCGATTGATGCGTCCGAGTGACTTGAGCCCTTGATCGGTCAACGCGTTTGACGTCAGATCCAATTCTCGGATCGAAAACGCTTTGGACAACTCGGCGGCTCCGGTGTCGGTCAACCCACTGCGCCCGTCAGAACCCTCGTTGCCCAGACGCACAGCTTCCAGACGCGGAATCATCCCCAGAGCTTTGGCGGCGACATCACCGGCCGGGCTGCCCGTCAAGTTGACGTCACGCAGCTGCTGCAGTTTCGCCAGCGGAAACATTTCGGCGTCGGCGATGCCGCGGCAACGTTGCAGGCTCAACTGCCGCAGCTCGTCCAGCGCCGCGATCCGCTCGATCGAGGCTCCGCTGAGCTGTGACTGGCCATCGAGCGTGAGCGAGCGAAGGTGTGGAAACCCTTTCAGGTTGGCGGTGTCCGCATCCGTCATCGCGCCGGCACTGCCAAACGGTGCCGTACTGGACAGCGTGCTCAGAGAGCTCTGGAAATGCTTCAAGTACGCCCCGGTCGCTTCGTTCTCCCAGGCCTGCAAGGTTTCTAGATTGCGGTTCCGGCCCAACCGGCTGAGCCCCAGGTCGGTCAACCCACCGGCGGTGCCGAAGCATTGAAATTCCCGCAGCGATGTGAACCCGGCAATCGCCTCCAAATGCCGATCGTTCAACGACGCGTCGCGGGGAAAACGCAGCACCTGCAACGCGCTGATCCGCGTCAACACGGACAGATCAAGTGTCTCGATCCCCAACCCGCTTTTGAACTCCAGAACCTGCAACTGTTTTAAATTCGCAATCGCATCGAGTCCATCCTGAGAGAGGTTGGCGTCGCGGTCCCGCCATCCGATACGAAGCCGCTGCAGATCAGGCAGCTTCGCCAGGCTTTGAAACACGGATTCGTCAACGTTAGCTCCTTCAAGCCGAACTTCGATATCCAGACCGCGTGACGCAAAACGTTTTCCGCCGGCCGCTTCGATCGCAGCGATCGCCGCCTGTTCCGCCTCGTATGCTTCCCGGGCCGCCGTCGACTGCTCCGGGCTGGCATCACGGACGATGCGGAATCCCACGTAACAAGCCGCGTCGTCGGCATCCCAAGGAATTCGTGCGGAGGATCGACACGACAGATCACCGTTGTACCAGCAGCCCCCGCGAAGCACGTGGAAATCATTCGTGGTCGTCTGCGGTCGATCTTGATTGACGGGGTCCACCGCAACGCCATTGGGCTGATCGAATCTCGGCCGATCGTAGTCTTTGTAAATCGTGTCAAGCCAAAGGTCTTCACACCACTCCCAGACGTTGCCGTGCATGTCCGCAATGCCCCAGGGATTGCGAGCGTAGCTGCCCACCGGCGCCGTAAAGACATAGCCGTCCGACGGGTCATGGTCCCAGTCGAGCAACCATTGTCGCTCTGCGGCGTGCGTGCGATGTTGTTCCAGTTCGACGTGACCGAGATTGGCGTGCCGGTGCGAGATCCCTTGGGCGGAATCCCCGAACGAGAACCAAGTCGACGTGCCGGCGCGGCAGGCGAATTCCCATTCCGCTTCGGTCGGCAATCGATAGCGGACGCCGTCACGCTGACTGAGCCACTGACAATACGCCTTGGCGTCGGTCAGACTGACCCCGACGACCGGATGCCCATCGGTCTGTTCAAAACCAGGATTTTGCCAGCTGAACTTCTCGTCTCTCGCGAAATCCTGGGACTGATACAGCGGCTTGTCCTCCGGCGTCGGTTGCCATCCGACCATTTCGGCCAGACCGCGTTGGGCCGTGGTTTGATAGCCGGTGGCCTCGACGAATTGTCGGAATTGCCCGACCGTGACTTCCGTCTCGGCGATCTGGTAGGGCTTGGTCACCCACGTCACGTGCGCCGGGCCTTCGGCGTTGCCGTAGCCCTGCCCAGTCGTCGACAGCGGGAACGCCTGCTGCAACGTGCGTTCGCCGCCGTCCATGCCTTGAACGAAACGCCCTCCCTCGATGAAGCGAAACGTCATGCCGTCCGCGGCGGCAGGTTCCTGGCCGACAACCAACGGCGACACAAACCAACCGCAACAAACGAGAATCGGCAAGACCCGCATGGATCAAACTCAAACTGGGAACATGGATCAAAACATCTTAAGTCACCCTGCCTGGCAGGCTACGCGGTGAAACATCTATTTCCTGCGTTTTGCGAGGCGTTACCGGCAGGGCGCAAGCCCAATGCCATCTACTTTAGCTCTCAAGGTGTTAGCGGAACGGCGCGAGCCGTCCGGTTGCGTTTCAAAAACACCGTGAAAGACCGGAGGGCTCGCGCCCTACCGCTAACAACTGCTTCAAAGCATTATCTGACAGCGAGGGATGACGTCATCGCACCTTCTCTACAGTGCGATCGACGACCGCTTGGTGAGCCACACGGCGCAGGAAATCGGCATCCTGTTCCGTCACACCCTTGGGCCGATAGGACGTTTCGGTCGCGTCGTTTCCGGTCAGCACCTCGTACCAAACCAAACCGGCCAAAAAACACCCCTTGGTGTTGCCGTGCTTGAAATCCAGTCGAAGTTCCTGCTTGTCGCCGTTGGTCCGCCAATGCCAACCGGTGACCAGGGAATTCGTCTGCTTCGGCAACTTCGGATACACCGGATGATCATAATTGTAATCAGGATCGCGCACCAAGACTTCGCGTCCCGCAGTGTTTCGCGCCAATTGGAACGCGGCACCGACGGGAAGGATTCGGCTGTCGAATTGATTGGCGACCTCGTCATAGGCCGACGCCAAATGTTCGTACATTTGCTGCTGAGTCAATCCGTCGGATTTCAGCAACGGCGAATCGGGACGATACGCCCAGGTCTGGTGGATCAAGATCTCTGCCTCGGGTGCGTGCTCCTTGACGACAGCCACCAATTGTTCGATGTAGGGATGGTACGTCTCGGGTTTGTAGCTCACCGCGCTCATCTGCTGCAGCGTCACGAAATCCCACCGGTCCGCTGCCAGGTACTCTTGCAGGCTGTACCGTTTTTCGTCTCCGCCACTGTAAGGCTTCTCGCCCGGATCCGTTGCCGATTTGGCGGCCAGATCCGCATGCTTCTGCAAGGTGCAGCCGCCGATGTTTGCGGTTCCGATCACGATGCGGCACGTGCCGTCCGCTGCGGCAATCTCTTCGAGATACCGACAAGCGTTCTGAGCAAAACTGTTCCCGATCGTCAGCACACGGACGGTCCGGACGTCCGCATCCTGTGCGCCGGCGCGGGCGGCAACACCGAACACACCTACCGCGAGGCAGCAGACAACGCCCCAACACATTTTTTGATGTTTCACCATCCGTTCCAGACTCCGACTATAAATTGAAATTTCTCGACGCTCATTTTTAGCGGCAGGGCGCGAGCCCAATGCCACTGACTTTGATCCCGAGCGGGATGTTTTTGTTAGCGGTAGGGCGCGAGCCCTCCGGTATGTTGATAAAGAGGAAGAACCGGAGGGCTTGCGCCCTGCCGCTAAAACCTCAAGAACACAGAAAAAGAACACTTCATAGCGTTACCCGATGCGGTTCAAGGTGGGCGAAGGTTTGGAGTTGGGAGCGATTGCCGCGGCAAACGAAACGCGGGGTCTCGGCGAGGGGCGACCATCATACCGTGCCGAGCGCGTTCCGCCAAATTCCCCCCACAAAGAGCTGTCGGCTTGTCAGACTAGGACGGACGACGCGTTCGGCTTACCATGGCGGACGCTTTGACCAACCACTCGACGTAAAAACAACAGGGACTCCGCAATGAAGACACCATCGATCGCCGCCTGCACGCTCCTTCTGTCAGCTTGCTTGGCCGGACCGAATCTGCTCGCCGACGATCGGGGCACGTTGATCTTTGCGGACGACTTTCAACGCAACGAGTCCCAAGAATTGAAAGACGAAGTCGGCAACGGCTGGGGGACCAACAGCGAGCGACGCGCCGGCGGAAACAAGCAAGTCGATCTCCGAGACGGCGCGATGTACATCTACTTGCACAAGGATGCCGATCACGGCGTCTCCGTCACCCATCCGGCCGAATTCCGCAACGGTTCGGTCGAAGTGAAGTTCATGTTGGAGCACGAAAAAGACACTCTCGGGCTGAACTTTGCCGACCTGCAGTGCAAGGAGGTCTGGGCGGGGCATTTGTTCAAAGTGGTCATCGGCATCAAGCAAACCGAGTTGGCCGATTTGAAGACCGGTGTCATGGACCTGAAAACACGCCAGGCCCGCCAAGCCGACACGCTCACCCCTGCCCAGAAAGCTGAGCTGAAGACGAAATCGAAAAAGTTCGTCCACCCGCTTGAAACCGGGACCTGGTACACCGCCGTCGCGACCGTCAACGGCGACACCTTGAGCGTGTCGATCGATGGCAAGCAAGTCGGCTCGTTCTCCTCGCCAGGCATCGCCCACCCCACCAAGCGATTGCTGCGGCTGGCCGTTCACCGAAACGTGGTCGTGGACGAGCTGAAGATTTATGCGCGGGATTGACGTGAAACATGAATCTTGACTTGCGATCGGCTCGGCCCGTATCTACAGACTTGGCAAACTTCGCAATCCCCTTGGATTCACAATGTCCCGTCTGTGTCTCCCCCACCGTCCGCTTTCCTGCTCCACGTGCCTGGTCGCGTTGACAATCTGGGCGACGTGCGCAGCGGCCCAAAACCATGCCCGGTGGCCGCCGTCACCCCGGCCACTGCTGCAGGTCCCGGTCAATGCTGGCAAAACGAGTTCGGGCAGCATTGCGATCGAGCAAAGTTCCGCGGAAGATCGCCAAGGTGAAGGGTTTTCGCCCGAAGTCGCCTCGCAAATTGCACAGTGGAATCGTGACCTGGCCGAACGTTCCACACCGGTCCTCGCCGAGATTGCCAGCCAAAATGCCGACCTCGCCGAGCAGCTTTCACAGCTCGGATTGTTGGTCCGCAATCTTCAGCAGCGGCTCGGCACGGCCGAACAAAAACTCGACGACATCCAATCCGACTATCAATCCGTCAGCGGCAAATTGGCCGAGTATGGATTGACGCCCACCATCGGGTTGCTGTTGCGACACCGCAAGGAGCAATTGGATTCCTGGCAGACGCAAGACAACGAAAACCATTTCGCGCGGGCGGAACTGCAGCGGACTCAGCAGCAAGCCTTGGAGTTGGAGTTGATCCAGGGCGGCGAAGGACAACTGCAGCAGCAAGCCGATCAGATGCTGGCCGAAACCGGCGATGCGAGCGGCCAACCACCGACGCCGCTGTTGCGGCAGCAAGTGCTCGACTTGCTGACCCATCGATCTCAATTGGTTGCCCAACTGAAGCAATCCTATCGCACGTACCATCGCGACCTGGACCGGCTCGATTCGACGGCGTCGGCCACCAGTACCACGACCGCAGAGTTTCGCAAGCTGATCAATCGCCACGCGACATGGATTCGTAGCGGCGATCCGATCGGGATTCAAGACTTCGCCGACGCCAAGGCCGGGATCGCCGCGTTGCTCGAATTTCGCCATACCCGACAACTGGGACGCGACCTCAAACGCAAACTTTCCGACGACCAGATTTCGGGCATCCTGTTATTGGCGTTTATCGGGCTGATGTTTGCCCTGCGGTGGCGGCTGAAAAGCTGGTTGGTGGCGATCGGTCTGAAATCCAAACTGCGAACGGCCGGAAAGACCCGTGTGGTCGCTGCCGGCGCATTGACGCTCGGCGTCGCCGTGGTGGTACCGCTGCAAGGTTACGCGACCGCCTGGTGGCTGAACCAGGGCATCGTTTCTGAATTGATCATCCAGGTCGCCAGCGGATTATTCGCCGCCAGCCTGATCGGGTTGTTGGTCGAATTGCCGCGTCAGTTGCTACGTCCGTTCGGACTGGTCGACAAACACCTGTCGAAAACGTTTTCCACCCGCGCCGAAGCCTTCAAGGATTGGTCGATCGCGGGGTTGATGTTGGTCCCCGGTACCTTTGCGATCACGATGCTGGGACAAATCGACCACGGCATCTGGCGCGATTCACTGGGGCGATTCGGCTTTCTGACCATGATGCTGGTCGTGGCCGGTCTGGCGCACTTCGCATTGCGTCCCGGCAAAGGGTTTCTCTGTCCGGCGATCGAAGCGTTCGGAGGCCGATTGGCGACCGGTTTCGGACACCTTTGGTACGCGATCGCCTTGGGGTTCCCGATCGTGATGGGAATCCTCTCCTCGCTCGGCTACGGCTACACCGCCAGCGAATTGATCAAGCGTGCGACGTGGTCGGCGATCTTGGTGATGACAGCGGGCGTGGTCTGGAAGATCGGTCAACTCGGGTTCCAACAGATTTGGCGCAACCTGACCGGGCCCAAAGTCGAACCCAGGTACGACGAGTACGGATTGATCGAAGAGCCCGAGGTCGATGAGGAGATCAATGAGACACACGTGGTGCTGAAGCATCAAATCGGTTTTCTCGGACAATGCATTGCGGGCGTTGCCTTGACCTCGTGCTTCGTCGCATTATGGGTGGACGTGATTCCGAACATGAGTCTGGCGAATCCCGTTTTGTGGACGGTCCAAGATGCCGTGACCAACTACGCCGATGACGGCCAAGGACAAACGGTCGCAACCTCGGTGTTGCAAGCCACTCCGGTCACGCTATTGAACGTACTATGGGCCGCCGCAATCTTGTTTGTTGCAATTCATGTTTCGCGATTGCTGCCGAATCTGTTCGACGCGTTGGTACTGCAACGCGTTGACTATGACGAAGGCATGGAGCATCTGATTTTGGTGTTGGGCCGCTGCGTCCTGTTCGCGATCGGTTGCTTCGTCGCCTGTCGATTGATCGGCGTCCGCTGGGTGACGATCCAATGGTTGATGGTCGGGATCACGATCGGCATCGGCTTTGGGCTGCAAGATATGGTGCGAAATGTCTTGGGCGGATTGGTCGTTCTGTTCGCGCGACCGGTTAACGTCGGTGATCGCGTCACGGTCGGACGACTGACCGGACGGATCGCCAGTCAAACCCTGCGAACCACCATCCTTGCCGACGATGAAGGCCGCGAGCTGCAGATCCCCAACCGAAAATTCCTCAGCGACGAAGTCACCAACTGGCGTGGTGCCGGAAAACTGACCACGGTCGCAGTCGAAGTCAACGTTCGACGCGAAGAAAGGCCGATCGACATCGGACGTATGATCGGTGAATGGGCATCGGCGGAACGAAATGTATTGCAGTCTCCTGGTCCACAAGTCACGCTGGTCTGCATCGCCAAGAAAACGCAACGTTATGAGTTGCACGTTTGGACCGAAGGCCAACACGACGCCAAGCAGGTGCAACGGGCATTGCTGGAAACGGTCCGCAGCAACCTGCGCGAGCGCAACCTGCTGGCCAAGACCCAGCCGACCCAGCCCGCGATCCGCCACGCCGATCCGGACTCATTGGGCGACACCCCACGTCCCAAACGACGTTCGGCCTGAAGCTCACGGACAACGTACAGTCTTTGCGAATGCTCTCTACTTTGACACCACTACTTCGCCAGCTCACCCAGGTTCGCCGGACGAAGCGACTCGTCTTCTTCGGCTACCGTCAAATATAATCCCCTCATCAAGACGAACAGGTTGTGGTACGCGAACTCACCGCCCGGGCTGGCCGGCGCGAACTCGACTCCGTTGCGATTCATGAAACACAACAGGCTGACGAGGTTACCGCCGTCACTTTCCGGTGAATACCCGCTTTGTCCGTGGAGCGGTCGAATGTCGCCCGACTTTTCGAGCTGAACGATTTCGCGATCCAGCTCCTGAAGGAACCGGTCGGCCGAGTGAAATTGGGTGTATCGGCGGTGCTGTTTGACCCAGCCGGTAACGCTTTTGGAACGGTGGAAGACGTTGGTCAACGCGACAAGACTCTGGTGCAACCCTTGGATACTCGCGACGGACGCTTGCCCCAGCTCGGTCGACTCATTGACGACACGCCCGCGCATCCGCTCGAACGTTTGCCGGGCATCGTTGAATTCGTCCCACCGCAAGATATACGGCCACAGGTGGATGGTTTCGTCAACGTCGTGATCGGCAGAGAATTTGAACGGCCCCTGTTTCAGCGTGACGTTCGCGAGCAGGCTCTTATCAAGACTCAACTGATCGAGCGCGTCGTCGGAGAATCGACTGTTGGACGAGTCGAAACGGTAGGGGAGTGACGTTGCGGAGAGTCTCGCCAGCATGAAGTTTAATGCCGAGCCGTTCTTGATTCGACTGGTGCTCAATTCGGGATGGTTTTTCAATCGATCCCAAAACCTGCTGTTCTGCCATTTCTGGTCGTTCAAGTACCTCATCCGCTTGATTTGACGCACTTGGCCCAGTTCCAGCTTCTTCTGTTCGGCCAAAGTCTTTCGATCCCAATACACCCGCAACTCTTTGATCCAGTTGTCGAGTTCCTTGCTGTAGGCATCGGCGTTCAAGTTGCGTGCATAGGCGAAGCTGACCGCAGCGTCACCTTGGGCTCGAATCAGCTCCGCCTGCGCATAGACGTGAGACGTCACCGCGAAGTACGGATCGTAGGATGCCCAGAGGAGTCGGTGCGGGTATCGGTAGGGAACCCCGGAACCGACAAGGACCTCTTGTGCGATCACGTTTGAATGCAGAATGCTCGCACTGACAGCGTAGAACCAGATCGCAAGGAGCAGGCGTGGCATGGATCGATTCGACGTCGGACACGGGTAGAAAAAGTGGTTCATCGTGATTCGTGGGGGATTCAAGGAATGCATTCAAAGCTCGCACTCATTGATGCGTTGAAACAGAGCAGCGTCAAACATCGGCGGTCCCGATTCGGAGCCTACATCAGCGGGCGGGGCGGGCCGGGAATAGACCGCGACCACTTCCCCCTTAGCGTTCACGGCCGGACTCCCCAAAAAAATGTCGTCCGTTTGCTCGACCGTTGCGTTGACCAACAGTCGGTCTGCGGATCCTTCGGGATCCGACAGTCGGCGTCCCACCCTGCATTGCATGTTTGACACTTCGAAGGGGAATTCGGGGTCAAAGAACGGGTCCTGGAGATCAAAGGCGTATCCGGCGACCGTGAGTTTTTGATTGGGCCGCAACGATGTCGACGAAGTTGCGAGCGAAAGCCATCGATCGGTCGGCCGATCAATCGAGAGCAAACCTACGTCGTAAGATGTCTTTCGATCCATTGCGTTGATCGCTTTCATGCGGGCGTCGATCAGGCGTGTTTTGACGGTTTCAAACGCTTCCGGTTTCGGACGTGTCGATTCAAGTTGATCGAATAGTTCGTCGTGGGATTGTCGGGCCGCTCGCGCCGTTTCATTCCATCGCGCGTACTGCGGATGCGTCTTCGTGGACTGGACCGACCTCCATTGATCCGTCAGCGGGGAATACAAGAACGATTTTGGGAATCCGTTGGCGTTCAACTCCTTCATCGCATCGATGACCGACGCGCTGGTGACGATGCGATTGGGGCCGATCGCAAATCCCGTCCCGACCCGAAACGGCGTCTTGCCTTCCAGATCCGAGCAGACGATGACGAACAGCGATCCCGCGATCGAATCGGCAGGCGGAGCAGTATCGACACGACTCTCGACGATCGCGAGATCCTCGGTTGTCGGGACCGTCACTTCTGGTGCGTGGTCCGTTTGATTCCCATCCCGTTGAATCTCCATCGGTGCATCACCCGCGCGATCAGTCGCGACTCCATCGGCAATTTGATTTCCGTCATCGATCGTCATCCACCACGCCACGCTGGTCATGACCGTGCAAAACAGCAGGGCCACCGAGATCGCGGCAAACACTTGCCACTGAACGTTGAACTTCTCCCTCCTTGGGATAACCGACGATGCCGGCGTCGTTGTCGGTTCGGGTAACGACGACACCGAATCTGGCTGGTTTGCCAGATCGATCAATTGATCGACTTGGTGCGACGTCGAACCGAAAAAGACTGTGTCGGTCGTCACAACTTGGGTGCGACTGATCTTATTCTCGACGGTTCCAACCGACGTCCCATTGGTGGACCCCAAGTCCTCGAGGACGATGTGATCCCCGTTGATGATCAGTCGTGCGTGATGACTTGAAATGTTGGAATGATTCAGCACGACCGTGTTATCCGCGACGCGCCCGATCGTAATCCGTCGCGGGCGCGAGTCGTTGCCGTCCCCGCGCTGAACCGAATCGGAGTGATGCGGCAATTCAGCTATTTTCGCACCACACAACGATTCAGGCCAAGGTAGTGCTTCGGTCTGGCCCAGCGTCACGCGGTCCGATAGTGAAACATCGATGCTGCCGGAGAGTGGTCGCCCGTTGACCATCGTCCCGTTGGTCGAGCCGAGGTCCGTCAGTGTGAGTTTTCCTCCGGCGGCGGTCAGGCGGCAATGTCGAGCCGACACGATCGGGCTTGCCACGACGATGTCGCAGGACGGGGCCGACCCGATGGTCCAAGTTTTTTGCGTCATGGTTTTTGTCAACTTTCTGGTCGTTGTTGATCCACCCCAGGATGAAAGCGGAATCGTTGCTGTCCGAGTTGGAACTCCGTCAACTTGTCCATCGCAAATTTCTTGACGCGGATCCAAACACCGTTGACCGACTTTCGATCTTCGATCATCCAACGTCCGGTTTCGTCTTGATAAATCCGTGCGTGTTGGGGACTGATGAACGGATCGTCTCCGATGGTCACCTCACAACGCTCATCGGAGCCGATCCAGGTTTCTTTCTCGCCGACAACAAACGCTCGCGGATTCTCGTTCGACACGCCGACTTCGATCAGACGCGGGACGAACTGCTCCAGCAGCGTACGTGTTGGCGCCCGGTAGGCTTGCGTCTGCAAGGCTTCGGTTTCGGTCGCTTCGGCCCCCGGTTCGGGCAACTGAAACACATAACGTCTGCCACCGAGGATCAATTCGGAATCGCGTGATAGCGACGCTCGAAACGCACGCACGAAAGTCCCGTTGGTACTTTTTCGGTCGATCAAGAACCAACGAAACCGACCTTTCTGTCTTTGGCAGCGAAGCTCTGCGTGCCGGCCGGACATGTCGCCGTCAAAGGGAATGACCGTGTCACCCTTGTCACGCCCGATCGTCCATCGCAAGTCGCGAATCCGAATCATTTCACCTTGCTCACGACAACCATCGTCCAGAATGTGCAGCATCGCAAGCGGTTGGCGATGGGTCGGCCGAAACACAATCGCCTTCGTCGCGATCGCGTCCTTTCCAGTCGCGGTCTTGGCGGATCTGCTCGGAGTCGACTTTCCCGTCGATGCGGCTTTCTGCAAGTACTGCTGAAGCGGCTCGGCGACCGTCTGGATGATCGGTTCTTCGTCGGAGTCACGGACGGATGCGATGTTCATAGGGATTGTTGATTAGCTGCCGAGTTATTGCTTGAGTTCACGGACGCGGATATTGCGAATACGGACCAAACTGCCGTGCCATTGTCTCGCTGCTCGGCGGTCCCTGTCGGCGCGGCGGCATCCGGTGCGGTCGTGACACGTTTGAGCGTGCCATCGGGATCGGTCTCGATGATCGCGGTGGTTCCGTCTTCGACCTTCAGTCTGCTGCCATCGGCGAAGTAGATGATCACGGCGGCAAGAACGAGGACGCCGCCGAGTCCAGTGGCGATCCACTTAAGAGGCCCACCACCGCGACCACGGCGGGATGAAACATGTGGCTGGGGTTGGACGACCAACTCGGGTGTTCGCGTCGGTAAGGATTCCACGAAGGTGTTCGTCGGGTCCTGGGCAGCTTGTGTGGCAAAAAACGCGTTCAACGCTCCCGTTTCCGTGGTCTGACTTGCAACCTCCACGCCCGACGACGATTCTGGCCGGTTGGCGTTCGTGGCCCGCGGCGCTTTCGGTTTGGTCTTGCCTTTGAGATAGTCCTTTACGTCCGACGCGACGGCTTCCATCGATGCATAACGGACGCTCAGTCGCTTCGCCATCATCTTGGCGCAAATCGATTCGAGTTGCGGATCGATCTCGGAACGGATCGAAGAAGGCGGGATCGGGTCTTCATGCACCACGCCGTAGATGACCTTGGCGATCGGGCCGCGAAACGGAAGCTGCCCGGTCAGTAATTCATACAGGATCACCCCGAGTGCATAGATGTCGGCCGCCGCGCCCACCTCGTCAAGCTCCCCTTGGATCTGCTCGGGCGACATGTACGCCGGCGTGCCGACCGCCATGCCACTTTGCGTCACGCGGCTTTCCACATCGGTCTGTCTTGCCAAGCCGAAATCCATCACGACCGGTTCCTTTTTCGTGTCGATCATGATGTTGGCAGGTTTCAGGTCGCGGTGGATCACGTTGTGCCGGTGCGCCTCGGACAACGCGATCGCCAGACGGTGAATCAGAATTGCCGAGGTCCGTTGCGGCGGCAGCCTGTCGGGTTGGATCAGCTCCCGCATCGACCGGCCCCTGACAAACGCCATCGAAATGAAATGACGCCCATCGATTTCACCGACATCATAGACCGGGCACAGATTCCGATGATGCAGTTTTGCCGCCGCGCGAGCCTCACGATAAAAACGCGTGACCAACGACGTGTCGTCGACGCCGGCGAAACCAGGCGTCTTCAATGCGACTTGCCGATCCAGTTGGCTGTCATGTGCCAGATAAACTTTGCCCATCGCGCCGGCACCCAGTTCGCGGACGATGCGATAACGCCCGAATTCCGAAGGAAGGTCGCCGACGTTTTGCCGATTTTTCGGCACCACCGCTGTGTCTCGGACCTGCTCGATTCGGCTCGTGTCGATCGACGCCTGGCCGGGCGGTGCCTCGCCTTGGTCGTCGGACGAGCTCGCTCTCCGGGACTCCGTCAGCTCATCCGCCAGACGCTTGAGCCTGGCAAATTGGCGCGGAAATCGCGACTCATAACTTGCCAAATCCACGTTCAAGCCGGCTGACCTTCGCGCCTCATACTCCGCCAGAATCAATTCGGCCGAAAGGCTCTCGGGCGTTCCAAGGGCTGGAACGTGACGCAGATAGTCCTCCAGCAACGGCGTTCGTCCTGCCGTCCAGCTCCGATGCAGATCGATCTTGATTAATTCGACCAGCGCGATCTCTCGGTAGGGGCCGGTCGATTCGGCCATCAACCGATCACGGCACGGGCCGAGGGCTCCCGGCGACCACTGCAGATCGAACGCCATCAGCAGCGACTCAAGCATATTTCGCTCGCTGACTTCTAGCATTGCTAATCGTTGGTCGGACATCTCGAGTGCTCGGCAAGGGGAGATTTCGGTGCATTCGCGCGGCGAGCGATGTTCAAAAGAAAGGCTCGCCCAACAGTCTGCATCGCGATTGGTCCGGAAACTGTCACATCGAATCGGAATCTTTTTCAGAATTCGTCGCGGTTTCATCTGAAAACAACGCAAATCGATGCTCCAGACGCTCCAGAACGAGATTCAGGATTCGGTGAATCGTCTGTCGTGAGACACTCAATTGCCCGGCGATTTCGGTTTTCGTCCGCCCCTCCAGACGCAGCGCGATGATCTCGCCCGTTTTCGGCGGAAGCCCCTCAATTACCAGATCGATCTCTTCCCAAAGTGCCAGGGCGTCTTCCGCCGAAGGCTCGCGTGCGAGTATCGTCAGGTCCTCAGAAATGGCGTGCTCGGCCTGGGCGTCGCGACAATCGGCCGTGTGTTTGCGGGCGTGCGAACGCGTCTTGCAAAGCGTCAACGTCGCCAACAATTGCCACAACTGTTGCGAGTGCTCGATTTGAAAACCGCCCGCTCCGTGCCGGCGAAAGAAGGTGCGGAAGACCGACTGGACGATATCTTCGCCGTCGAATCGCTTGAGCAATGCCGGATGAATGTTTTTGCCCGCCAGACAGACCAGTCGCCGCGAATAATCATCAAAGAGCTTCCGGACCGCGTCCGTCTCGCCCCGTTGCAAGCGACTCTGAAATGCGGCGAAATCAACTGACCGTTGTGACGGAGGCTCGGATGATCCCTGCCGGTGTCTTGATGCTCCGTTGTCGGACATGTCGATCTCTGCGAGTCATGACGGGGCCGCACTGTTGATCGGGGCGTGATTGGTCACGGCAATCCGCATGTGGCGATGGTTACAGTCTAACCACCTCACGCACCGCAGATCACGTATCGGTTCACGTCATGGAAGACTTTTCTGCCGCGATCGCAGCATCTGGCGATGGTGACGGCAGAGAATCAAATCCGCCAAACGGCTGATCAAATCAACCGGCCGTCAGCAATTCCGGACACTGGAGGTCTAGCGTCTCGGTGATCGCCAACGCACTGCGGCTAAAAACCATCAAGCTGACCAGAAGCGGTACTGAGTGAGCGTTTGCTATGCCCCCGGCAGGGTCGCCGCGGCGTCTCGAGATCACTTCTTGAGGCGGTTCGGTTGGGTCCGATACGTGGCGCCGTTGTCGGCAGGCATCGACTCATGCCACTTGACCAACCGCTTGGTCAACGCTGCCACCACCTCCGCGTGCTCTGACGCGACGTTGTTCTTCTCCGACGGATCGGTGTCCAGGTTGTACAGTTGTGGATCCGAACCGTCGTACTCACAGAGCAGCTTCCACTTGCCCGACCGAACCGCAAGATCCGGCAAGTCCTCTTCGCCGTAAAACGTGTCGCGATCGGGCGGCCGCCGAAAGAAGATCGGCGCAGTCCGTGAACCGCCTTCGCCGAGCAACGTGCCGACGAGTGCCTGGCCGTCGAAATGGACGCCCTCCGGTCGCGGCGTGCCGGTCAATTCCAACAGCGTCGGCACCAGATCGATCGCGGCGAACACCGAAGTGCTGTCCACGTCATTTTGCTTTTTGAGAATTTTTGGCCCCCAAGCGATCAACGGCGACCGCACTCCGCCTTCGTACAGATGGGTCTTGTAACCTCGAAACGGCCCCGCTTCCCCGGCCCCCGGTTGCGGCCCGTTGTCCGAACAAACCAGGATCAGCGTGTTGTCTCGCAATGACTCGTCCTCTCGAATGCGATCGAACAACACACCGAATTGCTTGTCCATGGACTCAAGCACCGACAGATACAGCCGCCGCATGGAACCGTCCCCCCAGGTCTCGACCGGTGGCCAATACGGCGAGTGAACATCGTCGGGCCACAAATTGATGTAGAACGGTTTTTCTGCCGACGCGGCCTGATCGATAAACGAGACCGCCGCATCGACGAAGCCCGACGTGATCTCCGACCGAAGCATCCATCGATACCCTTCGCCCAGGCTTTCGGCACGATCCCAGATTCGCCCCGGCTGCTTGTCGCCCGGCTTGAGCGTCAACGGAAGCAGCTTTGGTCCCATGCCTTCGAAATTGGTCAGCGACGCATCAAAACCATAGTCGGTAATCGGCGGCGCATCGTTGACGTCGCGCTGCCCGCCCATGTGCCATTTGCCAAAGTGGCCGGTCGCGTATCCCGCCTGATTTAACGATCGAGCCAGCATCGGAGCTTGGGGATCCAGCCACTGAGCCATGCCGCGCTCTTCGTTGTTCTTGCGGTTGTTGAGGAACGACGTGATCCGCCAACGCTGCGGATACTGCCCGGTCGAAATCGCCACTCGCGAGGGAGAACAGATCGGCGAGTTCACATAAAACTGCTCAAACCGAATCCCCTCGGCCGCGAGCCGGTCGATGTTCGGAGTCGCCGCGTCATCGTTGCCAAAGCTCGAAAAATCGCCCCAACCCATGTCGTCGATGAAGACCAGGACGATGTTCGGGGGTGCATCCGCGGCGTCGCATGATCTGCCCATTCCGATCGAGCAGGCAAGGACAACCAGCAGCACAACGAACCTTGCAAACCAATCGAACCGCGGACGTGCACCGTTTGCACGCGACTGACGAAGGGGAATCTCTATTCGCATCCTGGTTGATCCTATTGTTGGGGAATCCGCTTGCGGGCTTCAATCCAATACCACTAAGTTAAGACAAACGGAGGTGCCGCTCGCGCTTGCGCGAACCGGCTGATATCAATCGATTATCAGCCGTTTGGCGCGAGCCTACGGGCCCCGACCTGGGCAAAACCACGCTTAGCTTAGCGGTGTTGGGCTTCAACGGACGGCACGCTTGCCGAAGTCTTGCATTCTACCTCGGTTTGTCGGTCGTCTGAATGAGATCACCCGTCGTGGCACTGAGAGATGTTGTCATCGGTGCGGGTTTAAATTGACAGCCCGTAAGCGCCGCATGCCCTGAAAATCCTCGGCTGCGGTCGTGGGTTCGATGGCAGAAAAATCGGGGGCAGAAAAATGGAGGCAACAAAATCTCACCGATCCAATCCCGACGTTACAGGTCACTGTTCCGCTATTTTTCTGTCATCCATTTTCTTGTCTTCGATCGCCCCTAATTTGTTTTGCCCACCATTTTTCTGCCATCTCAGCCATGTCCCCCGGATCCTGTCCCCCGGATCGATTTTCAGTGGCTCTTGACCAGGACGATCAAGGTTTGGATCACTGCAAATCCGATGACGAGCCCGATGATCCACATCACGGGTTTCATAAAGCTAGGGATCCCCGGTTTCCGCTGCCGTTTCTGTTTGTCCTGCCGTTTTCGTTTCTTCTTGCCGGGTTGGGTTTTTGAGGCGGAAGAATTCATGACGCATCACCCTGCGATTAATGCCACGAAGTAGGCGGAAAAGATTGCGATCGTGAGCGCCATGCCCGCCCATGCGATCAGAGACTGATCGGACGAAGGCGGCTCTCGGTGATCGGTTTCGGTCGGTGGTGTGTAGGGGTTCATTGCACCTGCCAGTTTAGCACAACGCCGACCCAACATCTCCAGTCCCGACCCGAATGCTTCGCGCGAAATGCGGGTCAGTGTCGTGCCATTTCTTGCTGGTCCTCTGGTTTCTGCGTCGCCTGGGTGACCAATCCGAAATCGGCGAGGACGACATAGGCGGCGGGGATTGCGATCAGCACGAGCACCGTCGAACTGAGCAGGCCGAAGCAAACGCTGACGGCCAGCGGAATGAGCACCTGTGCCTGGCGACTGGTTTCGAACAGCAACGGCGTGCAGCCGGCGATGGTGGTGGCCGAGGTGAGCAGGATGGCGCGAAAGCGGAGCCGACTGGCGCGACGTGCGGAGTCTTCCACGTCAGCTCCGGTGGTACGTTCCTGTTTTAAAAACAGCACCAACAGGATCGAATCGTTCACGACCACTCCGGCCAACGAGACAAATCCGAGGACGCTGGGAATCGAAAGCGCGTTGCCGGTCACCGATTCACGGAGCCACCTGAGCACCTGATCGATTCCGCGACGGAGACGGCCGGGCCGATCCAGCCCCGTGTGTCCGAGCGAGTGACCAAGGTGCGCGGGCAGGATAATGAACGCTTCGATCAGAATGACGGCCAGGACCAGAATCAACACCATCGGGATGACTTCCAGTACCTTGCCGATGACCCCGGACAATGAGGCCAACGGTCCGAGCACACAGATCGTGGTCAGGAACGAGGAAAGCACACCGCCGGAAACTTCTTTGACGCCGTCAATCGCCGCCCGCATGGCCGGCTTGCCGAGACTCAGATGCCGAGCGATGTTCTCCGAGATGACGATCCCGTCGTCCATCAGGATGCCTGTTGCCAGCAGCATCGCCACCAGCGTGATCATGTTGATGGTCAAGCCCAGCATCGGCATCAGAAACAACGCGCCCAGAAAAGACACCGGCAGACTCATCACCACCCAGAACGACATCCGCAGATTGAAGAACATCCAAAGCGTGCAGAACACCAGGACAATCCCTTGCACGGCATTCTTGAGGACGAGTTGGAGTCGATCGCGGATCAACGTCGACATGTCGTTGACCACGACCAGGTCCAAGAGCGGCTGACGCTGGCGCTCGAGCTCAAGAAACTCACGCACCGCAGTGGTCACTCGGATGGCGTCTTGAGTTTTCGTCTTTTCGATCCGCAGCACACCGGCCCGCTCGCTTCCGAGTAAGCTCTTGACCTCTTCGTCCTCGAACACATCGACGACCCGGCCGAGATCGCGCAGCGACACTTGAGGCACTTGTTGCAAACGATCTTTCAAGTCCTCGCAGTAAATCTTCAAATCCCCGGTCGATAACGGGCCGGAATCGAGCAAAACCATGACGGCTTCGGTCCGTCCGATCTGCGTGATCACGGGATCTTCGACATCGACGGGAAACTCGGTGATCGCTTCGACCTCCGATTCGATGTCGTCCTGTGAAGGTCACCCGGCAGTACGTGCCCTGCAGCAACGGCGGCCTGACCCCGGGAACCACTTGCTCATAGGGATCGTCGACACCCACCACAGGAACTTCGATGACCCGCAGCATCCGCGATGCTTCGTCGGCGACCTCCCGCTCCGGCTGCGGGCGGTTTCCCACGATCCAGACGGCGATCGCCACGCCCGCCAGTAGCGGAGGAACGAATAGCAACCGTCATCCAGCTCGCTTCACGAGTTGAAACAATCTGTCACGGGTGTTGTTAGCCAACGCGAATCTCCATCAAAGGATTTAAAACCACAGATCGCTCAACTGCCCCGAATACGCCCGGAATGCCTTCAACGCGTTCGCGGCGCTGGCCGGCCCCATCAATGTGTCAACGATGATCAATCCGTCGTCTCCGACGATCATCGACGTGTTCGCTCCGTGAAACCCGACAGCGGTGAAAACATTGTCGGAGACTTTGACAATGCCTTTCTCGAATTGCTGCTGCTGAGCATTGAGCATCCGCAGTGCCGTCTCGGGTGCGACCTGTGTCTGTCCGCTGGCACGGGCGGTAACCAGTACGGTGCTCAGCAACAGAACGCCTGTTTTTAAACCTGTGTGCATCTCGCTATTCTCCTGTCGATATCAAGTGTTCCAACGCAGCTCAGTCTTCGGGCAGTGGATCTTGTTAAAGATCCTTCCGCTCAGAAAGTTGGTTCGATAAGTTTCTCTGCATCTTCCGCAAAACGTTTTGCGTCGCATTCAATTCCGACTTTGCAATGCCCTTGAGCGCAGTTTTCCGAAGGTCGTCCAATAAGGGGAGGACCGTTTGAAGTTTCTGTTTGCCGCGGCGAGTCAAGCCGACCATCACAACGCGTGCGTCGTCGCTCGAGACGCTCCGCTCGACAAACTTCTGTTCAACGAGTCGATCCAACTGCCGTTTCACCGTCGTCGGATCACGAATCATCCGAGATGCCAACTCGTTCATACTCAGCGGCTGGCCGGCGTCTGACAAAGTAATCAGCGTTTGCGTTTCCTCGGGCGAGAACGGCCAACCGGCACTCTTCAGCACCGCTGCCATTCCGGAGCGAATCAAGTGGGCGACACGGCCGATCGCAAACCCGGGCGAAGATTCGGAATCAAAGTGCATGTTCACCTCCATGCAAATCCTCACCCCCAGCGGTCGAATGCTGGGCCGAACTTGAGGGTCCGGCAAAGATCGGGCGATACCAATCAAAGTAGCAGTAAATCAGCAGACCGCAGGCCGCGAAATCGGGGATCCCGACGACGAGGTATTGATGAGCGAAAAAGGTCACGTACAGCAGGATATTGAAGGCGTAGGGCAGCGACATCAGGATGGCGAGGGGCGCCGTCCGCGGGATAAACATCAGTCCGCCGGCGATCGTCTTGAAAAGGCCGACCCAGAAGATCAGATAACCCGTCTTTTGCAGCGCAATCATGAATTGCCCAACCTCATCCGGCGATTCACCGACCGGATAGCCGTTGACGGCAAATCTCATCGTCATGATCCCTGTCCCAAACAGAAACAGTGCAAAGAGCAGTCGCACCACCAACGCCAGACGTGGCAACCGAACGCTGCGTTGTTCTCTTGAAGCCATTTCACTTGGACCGTGTGAATTGAAATGAAGGGTTTGTTCATTTGGGCCGCGAGATGAGAGCAGGCCTTCCATACCTGCATCATACAGCTATCCGCGCGGCTGTCAATGCTTGTCGTGAATTTCGGGAATCAGCCGAGCCGGCGAGCGGCCCGCATTGCCACCCGCTGTGAGCCGCGACGCGTCAGCGGCCGGGCCTAGTGCGGTTACAATCAAACCGCCGGCAATCGCCAAACCAACCCGCCCGAGGCCTAACGGCCAGCGGCTCACAATGTCACCCGCCGTGAGCCGCGACGCGTAAGCGGCCTGTCACCTGGATCACTTGACGTTCCGCGGAGAGCGCGGCGTCGAGCTAGACGGCGTCCGCTACGGCGAGAGGGTGAACTTGCCTTGAGTTCGCACGTAAAGGATGCACTCGTCATCGCAAGAAAGGCGGTGCGAGGCGGGACCGTGGGAACCGAAGCAGCTGCCACTCGGCAATGGTTTGGCTTCACCGCCTTCGTCCAGATGCAGTCTGGTCTGGCCCTTGATGACCACGACTCGTAGTGAAGGGCTATCGGTCTTAAAAAGTGGCGTAAGCTTCCAGCTTGCGATTTCGGCACCGCAAGCTAGAAGCTTACGTCACTCACTCTTTTCGCTGATTGCTTAGGCGAGGATGTCTTGCAACACGTGGCCGTGAACATCGGTCAGGCGGAATCGTCGGCCTTGGTACTTGAAATTCAAACGTTCGTGGTCGATCCCCATCAGGTGCAGGATCGTCGCGTTAAAGTCGTGAACGTGAACGCCATCGCGGACGATGTTGTATCCGAACTCATCGGTTTCCCCGTACGATACACCCGGCTTGATTCCGCCGCCGGCCATCCAAGTCGTAAAGCAACGCGGGTGATGGTCGCGGCCGTAGTTGTCACTGGTCAAGACGCCTTGCGTGTAGGACGTGCGGCCAAATTCGCCGCCCCAGATGACGAGCGTCTCATCGAGCAAGCCCAGTCGCTTGAGATCCTTCACCAAAGCCGCTGACGCCTGGTCGGTTTCTTGGGCTTGCCCTTTGATTTGCTTGGGCAGGTTCGAGTGCTGGTCCCAGCCTTGATGGTAGAGCTGAATGAATCGCACATCCCGCTGAGCCAACCGTCGAGCCAGCAAACAGTTGGCCGCAAACGTGCCCGGCGTTTTCGCGTCTTCCCCGTACAATTCAAAGGTAGCCTCCGGTTCGTCGGAAAAATCCGCCGCATCGGGCACCGAGGTTTGCATCCGGTAGGCCATTTCGTACTGGGCGATTCGCGATTCAATCTCCGGATCGAGTTCTTTGGCGAACTGATGCTGATTGAGCTGATTGATGGCGTCCAAATGAGCGCGTCGACGCGGTGCGGGAATGCCTTCCGGGTTGGAGAGATACAGAACGGGGTCGCTGCCGCCACGAAACTGAACGCCTTGGTACTTGGAATCCAAGAACCCGTTCCCCCACAGTCTTGCGTAGAGCGGTTGCCCGCCCTGACCGGCCGAAACCAGCACGATGAACGCCGGCAGGTCTTCGTTTTCGCTACCGAGCCCATACGACAGCCAAGCACCCAACGACGGCCGTCCCGCAATTTGCGATCCGGTTTGGAACATCGTGATCGCAGGGTCGTGGTTGATCGCTTCGGTGTGCATCGACTTGATGAAACAGACATCGTCCACAATGTCACGATGGTGCGGAAGAAGCTCACTCAGCCAAGCACCCGATTCGCCGTATTGTGCGAATTTGAATGCGGAACCAGCCAGCGGAAGAGACGATTGGTTGACGGACATCCCCGTCAAACGCTGCTCGCCACGCACCTCCGGAGGGATTTCCTTGCCATTCATTTCGTTCAGCAATGGCTTGTAGTCGAAGAGATCCTGCTGAGCCGGGCCTCCGGATTGAAACAAGTAAATGATCCGTTTGGCCTTGGGCGCGAAGTGCGTGCCTGGGGGCAATCCTCCGCTCGCCGCAACCGCTTCGCCATCGCTGCCCAGCAGGCTGGCAAGGGCCGCAACGCCGACACCGGTCGAACCCGTTTCGAAAAAGTGCCGACGATTAAACGTAAACGATGTTTGATTCATGGGGATGCGAATGACGGAAAGTGGTAAGGGATGGTGGGATCGCTAGCGAGGTTGCGACGCCGGAGTGACAGAAACTCTTGACGGCCTGTTGATTGAATCAGCCGTTTGGCGCGAGCCTACGGGCCCTGGTGTGTTTGCTTCGTGCTACAGGCCCGTACGCTCGCGCGAAACGGCTGATCCCATGTGTGATCGGATAAATCAACAGGCCGTTGACGAGTTCCGCTACGGTGGACATTGCATTTGCATGGCTAACGTTTCCAGATCGTGGCATCGAGATTCAGGATGGCTTGGCAGACGTTGGTGAGCGCGGCAAGTTTGGCGGCGTCAAGATCTGGGTTCGTCTCCGCATCGCCGAGCGTTAGCAATTTCTCTGCTGCCTCCGGATGCGTGGCGTAGTAGGCTTCTTCATCGGCGAGCAATTCAGCGAGTATTTTTTGCTCCGACGAATCGGGTGTGCGACCGGTCAAGCGAAGGAAGGCGGTATCGAGTTGTTCGTCCCTGGGCTGCGCGGCAAGCTCCGCCGCGAGGACCCGCGACGCTTCGATAAACTGCACGTCGTTGAGCAACACCAGTGCTTGCAGCGGCGTATTCGTTCGCGAACGCTCGACGGTGCAGACTTCTCGCGTCGTCGTGTCGAAGGCCATCATGTTGGGCAGCGGAGCGGTGCGTTTCCAAACCGAGTACAGCGACCGTCGATACAAAGCCTTGCCGACCGATTGCTGATAAGCAGGCGACATGCCATTGGACTCTTTCCACAGATCCTCGCCCGGCTGGTAGGGAGAGACCGGTGGCCCGCCCTTTTCCGGATTGAGGAGCCCGGAGGCCGTGAGTGCCAAATCGCGGATCTGTTCGGCGCCCAAGCGATGGGCCGGACCGCGCGAAAGCCACTGGTTGGTCGGATCGACCACGAGGGCGTCAGGCGTTGCGGAGGAATCCTGTCGATAGGTCGCCGAAAGCGCGATTGCCTTGCACAATCGCTTGACATCCCAGCCGCTATCGACGAAGTCGCGGGCGAGCCAATCGAGCAATTCGGGGTGGGTCGGCAAGTCGCCTTGAGAGCCGAAATTCTCGGGGGTGCGAACCAACGGCGAAGTAAAGAAGTTTCCCCAGAAGCGATTCACAGCAACTCGTGCGGTCAGCGGATGCTGCGGGTCGGTCACCCAGCGTGCCAGACCCAAACGGTTATTCGGAGCATCTTCGGGCATGGCAATCGGAAGTCCGGAAAGCGTTCTGCGGCTGACGAGCGTCTCGTCAGTCGTCGGCGCATCGTACTCGCCCCTCGCCAACACGTGAGCGGGCCTCGGCGTGTCCGTTTCCTCCATGATCGGAATCTCGTTCATCACTTCTTCGGCCATGACAAACGCTTTCCGTGCCTCCGTCAGCTTGGCCATCGCGGCACGAGCGTCCTCATCGATCGCCGAAGCGTAATAATCGAAACTCGGCTTACCTGCGTCGAATCGCTGTTGCCCGAGAGACAACGTCTTCAATTCGACGGCCGTCAACTCGCGATCGTACACACGGACATCGTCGATCAGGCCACCCGCCAAACCTCGGTCGCGAAACCGCTGGCCGATCACAAACTCGCCGCCGTGATCGACCTTGACATTGCAACGCTTCTTCAGCCGGTCACGAATGATCTCCGTTTCCAGTTCCTCGCCGTTCAGATAGAGTTTTAGTCCTGACGCACGTGACGAACCATCGTAAGTTGCGCTGACCTGATGCCACTGGTCAACAGGAATGGGCTCGGTCGTTCGGACGCTGATCGCGTTGCCCGGCCAAACACGAGCCATCCGAGATTCAAGGTGCCCGTCCTCGATCGTCAAGTCCCAGCCGTTGTATCCGCAGTCGGTGCCTCGCGTGTGATGCGCGATCAGGCTGCGCAAGGGTGACCGCCTCGTTTCTCGCAAGGTCACCACCACCGACATCGGTAGCCAACGGTCAAACGGATCGATTCCATGCGTGGTGACTCCACGTTCCCCATCAAGCTGAAGCGCCCGTCGCCTCGGCGGTGCATCACGGCCCTGTGAATCCGCGGCAAGGGAATCCGCGGCAAGGGAATCCGCGGCAAGGGAATCCGCGGCAAGGGAATCCGCGGCAAGGGAATCCGCGGCAAGGGATTGATCCAATCGCTCAATCGATGAACCTTCGACCGGCACCAGCTTGGGCATCTGCGTCCAACTGCGATCCAATTTGGACGGGTGATAGACCTCCTTGATCGAATCGTCGAAATCCTGATCGAAAGCCAATGCGAGTCGCAGATCGGGGATCGCGAGTTGCGTTTCCGGATCCGGCGTCCACCCTTGATAACGCGTTTGAGCTTCGGCAAGCTCGGTCTCGTAGTGGTGCTCGGCTTCGGCCAACTTGTCCATGGCGTTTTGCAACGCTATCTCCTGCTCAGCCGTCGGCAACAGCAACGATGGACACGGTACTTTTTCCGTCCGGTCGTACACGCCACTTTCGTCGATCGAATTGAAATAGGCCGACAGTGAGTAGTAGTCTCGCATCGGAATCGGGTCGTACTTGTGATCGTGACATCGGCAGCACTCCATCGTTAACCCGAGCACAGCCGTGCCAAAGGTATGGACCCGATCGGCGACGTTTTCTAAACGCCACTCCTCGAACACGGCTCCACCCTCATTGTTGAGCCGGTGAATGCGATTGAATGCGGTCGCGACACGTTGCTCGCGCGTTGGGTTTTCCAACAGATCACCGGCAAGCTGCCACGTCAAAAACGTGTCGTACGGCAGGTTCTTGTTAAAGGCGTCCACAACCCAATCACGGTAAGGCCACTGCGTGTTGAGCTTGTCAGATTGATAACCGTAGGAATCGGCATATCGGGCCGCATCGAGCCAAGCGACCGCCATCTGCTCGCCAAACGCGGCTGACGCCAACAGGGCATCGACGGCGTTCTCATAGGCTTGCTGCTTGTCGTTCTGCAGCGACTGCTCAAAGGAGCGGATCTGGTCGAGCGTGGGGGGCAGCCCGGTCAGGTCGATCGTGACCCGGCGTAGCCAGCGACGGGGCTCCGCAGCACTGCTTGGCGACAGCCCCTTTTCTTTCATCTTCGTCAGTACGAATCGGTCAAGCGTCTCTCGCGGCCAGTCCGAATCACCCGTATCCGGGACGTCGATTGCCAATGGCAGTTTCTCAAACGCCCAGTGCCCCGCGTAGGGAGCCCCCTCCTCGACCCACTGCGCAAGCAATTGCATTTCCTGCTCGGTGAGCGGCAGCTTTGCCCGGGGAGGCGGCATGATCATGTCAGGGTCATCGCTACGAATCCGATCCACCAACTCACCCGCCTCGATGATATCGATCGCTTCCTCGCGAATATCGAAACGAAGCCCCGCTTCGCGGTTTTCCTCATCCGGCCCATGGCAGAAATAGCACTTGTCGGACAGGATCGGCCGAATGTCCCGATTGAAATCGATGTCGTCCGCGGGAAGTCTGCCAGCGGCAAGCGATACCGTGAGAAGGAGCAAAAGCCTGGGCAAAGCGTGTCTCATGATGACGGATTGAGAGAGTATTCGTGGGGGAATCGCTCGTGAATCGAATGAGGTAGCGGAACTCGCCAACGGCTTGTCGATTTAATCCGATCACGCATGGGATCAGCCGTTTGGCGCGAGCTTACGGGCCTGTAGCACGAAGAAAACACACCAGGGCCCGTAGGCTCGCGCCAAACGGCTGATTAAATCGACAAGCCGCCAAGAGTTTCGTCACTCCGGCGTCGCAACCTCGCTAGCGATCCCACCATCCCTTACCACTTTCCGTCATTCGCATCCCCATGAATCAAACATCGTTTACGTTTAATCGTCGGCACTTTTTCGAAACGGGTTCGACCGGTGTCGGCGTTGCGGCCCTTGCCAGCC
>NZ_JANZKV010000251.1 GCF_025060895.1 Stieleria sedimenti
GACCGGAGGGCTCGCGCCCTGCCGCTACCATCGATGTCAAACACATCCCCCACCGCGCATGTCCGCGCGATGTTAGACTGCGGCAATGAGCTCCTTTCAACAATCCTGTCCGTCCTGCAATGCATCGCTCGAATTACCGATCGCAGCGGACGGCAAGGCTGCGGTTTGCCCGGCCTGTCAGGCCCGGTTCATCGCCGCGGCACCGACGGTCTTGGAGAGCAGTCCGACCGCGGTGGTGACGCCGCAACTGACGCCGCAACCGGTCGCGGTCAAACGTTATCGCAAGATCCCGATTGAACACATCTTTGCGGACACGCAATCGGTCTTCATCGAAAGACGTCGTCCTCTGTTGATGCCGTTCCTGATACCGTCGGTCCTGGTGGTGTTGGGTTTGCTTTTACCGCTGGCGGTTTTGAGCGACATGGCGAGCACCAATCTGAAGCAGGCGTTGCTGTGGCTTGCGATCGCGTCACCGTGGTTTTTGTTGGTGACGGTCTATTCGGTCTGGTTCGCACTGAACCTGTCGTTGGATGTTTGTGACGCCGGCCCTGATTTGGAAGACGATCCACCGCCGAAGACTCGGTCATGGTTCGTCCCCAAGGCCGCTGAGTTCATTTCGCTGCTGATCGCGATGACCATCGCGATCACGTGCGTGGCGGTCGTCATCGGTCTGGCCATCGTGATCATGAATGTCGGCAGCAACGTCCAGGCGACCGAGATCCACTTGTTGATGACGGTCGGGGCGTTCGTGGGGGCGATCCTGTTGCTGACGCTCTCGGCGATGCGGTTGTGGCCGGTCATTCCGCTGGCCATGGACGGTCGCTTCGGTGGGGCTGTGGTGCGGGAATCATTGGAGATGACCAAGTCGAATCTGATGACCTCGTTCTTTCTGGTCGTTGGAGTCTTCTTTCTCGTCGGGTTCGGTTTCAGCGTCTTCGGGCTCGGATTGCCCTTGGCGATTCCGGTCGCGGCGTTGGCGTTGGTCGTGGCCTTGCGATTGATCCAAGGGCGCGGGATTCCGGCGTTCGACCGCGAGGAGCTGTAGCGGACCTGCAACGCTCTCCCACTTTTTGCTTGACAGCACCAGGCGACGCGGTGTACCATGACACAGGTACACCGAAGGCCGCTTTCACATGGGATGGCTTGGATGTTCTTTTCAATCGACGCCGATGGCGATCTACCGATCTACGAGCAAATCGTACGTCAGGTCAAACTGGCCGTGGCCGACGGGATCTTGGTCGGCGGGCAAATGGTCCCCAGCGTTCGGCAACTGGCCAATGACTTGGCGATCAATTCCAACACGATCGCGCGGGCCTATCAAGAATTACAGTCCGATCACGTGCTCGAACCGTTGCGGGGCCGCGGGATGGTGGTCCGCCGTGACGCGATGAAGCGTTGCACCAAGGCCCGTAATTCTTTGGTCGCCGAAAGTGTTCGGCGGGCGTTGTCCGATGCGCTGGCCGGCGGGATGACGACCGCGGAACTGCGAGAACTGTTCGAAGCGGAATTGGAGCGACAATCCGCAATGATCGAAACCGCGAAACACGCCTCTGGCAATGGCAACTCCTGACCCTCCTCCACTTGTCTTTCCTAGGGAAGCATCCTGACATGAACGCCGTCATTTCATTGCAGAACATCAGCAAATCGTTCGGCCGTAACCGCGCCCTGATCGACGTGACGCTAGACATTCCTCAGGGCGTCGTTTTTGCACTACTCGGTGAAAACGGTGCCGGGAAAACCACGATGATTCGGATTTTGACCGGGTCACTCAAACCGGACGGCGGATCCGCCACGGTGATGGGGTTGTCGTGTTTGAAGGACGGTCAAAAGATTCGTCAACAGACCGGGTATGTGTCGGATTCGCCGGCGATGTACGAATGGATGACCGCGGACGAAATCGGCTGGTTCACCTCGGCGTTTTATGACGACGAGTTTCCCGGGCGTTATGCGGAAACGTTGATGGGCTTCGACGTCCCGCCCGGCGTCAAGTTGAAGAACATGAGCAAGGGGCAGCGCGCCAAAGTCGCGCTTGCCCTGGCCACCTCGCACGACCCAGAACTCCTGATTCTCGACGAACCGACCAGCGGACTCGATCCGATGGTTCGCCGGCAATTTTTGGAATCGATGGTCGACCGGGCATCGCTGGGCCGCACCGTGTTGCTTTCCAGCCACCAGATCAACGAAGTCGAACGCGTCGCGGATTGGATCGGCATTTTGCATCAGGGCGATTTAAAACTTGTCCAGCCGTTGGAGGCGCTGCGTGATTCCACGCGTGTCGTCACGGCGACACTGGAGCACGGCGATGCGGCCGTGCTGATGCCTCGCGGCGAAGTTTTGACCGAAGCCAAGAACGGGCGGCAAGTGCGATGGATCGTCCGCGATTTGGCCGACGACTGGCGCAGCGACTATGGCGACGCGTCGGGCGTGATTAAGGTCGATGAGGAGGCGCCGACGCTGGAAGAGATCTTTGTGGCGGTCTGTGACACCAACGCGGTCCGACCGGCGCAGCAACGGGAGAAGGTGAAACCCACGTCGGGTGTGTCGGCGGTGTGAGAGGTGAGGGTTTGGAAATCGTGCTGATCCGGAACCATTGATCAAGAACGAGTGAGGTCACTCTCCCTCTGGGAGAGTCGAGCGTCAGCGAGGAGAGGGTTAGCCGTGGTGCTTGGGTCGCGGCCTGTTGCAGGTTTCGTGAACGCGATGTTTCACCGATCGACCTCCCCTCGCTTTGCTCGACCCTCCTGCCAGGAGGGTGACTTTGGAGGAAGAAAGCGTGATGAGTGACCCCCAATGACCAACTCGCAAACCGACGGTGACGCGATGAAGAACCATTGCCAACGTGAGACGGAAAGATGAATCAAAAAGTGATGCAGCGATTGATCTGGAAAGACGCCCGTACGCTCGCTCCGTTGGCGATCGCGACGCTGGCGGCGATCTTCGGATTCAACGCGCTGTTGTGGCTGATGGCCGAAGCGGTGATGGACGTGGAGAACCAAACCCGACTCGGTCTGTCGCGGATGATTTGGATCGTTCTGCCGAATTTGCTCGCTTTTGGTGCCCCGGCGCTGCTGGTCGGGGGTGAAGAGGAGAGCGGATCGCTGACGTGGTTGCGGACGCTGCCGATGAGTTGGCGTGGCGTCGCGCTGAGCAAGTTGCTGGTTGCCTTCGCGGCACTCGTGGCCGGATGGATCTTGGCCAGCATGTTGTATTGGTTGCAGTGGGCGGTTCTACCCGACCATGTGATCGCGTGGGCCGAAAACTCGCGCAACGTGCCGGACTGGTCTGCCGTCGCGGTCTTTTCACAGTGGGTCTTCAGTCTCGCCTTGTTGCTGACCGGATTTATTTTGGCGTATTGGTTCCGTTCGCCGATCAACGCGCTGTTGGCTGTGTTGCCGGCGATGGTTGTGTTTGCGATTGCCTTTGTCGGTGTTGAGGAGTACTTCCTGGAAACGACGTTGCAGGGCCGGCCGCAATGGCAGTCGATCTCTGCCCTGCAGTTCTGGTCCGTTCTGGGGGTCCCAACCATTGCAGCGATCGGTGTGCTGTTCGCTCTCCATCAATGGATGGCCAAGCGACGGCTCGCCGGCCCCGATGAATCGCTCGGCCGGCGGATCAAGCAACGTGTTTCCGGCGACGCCTTCCGGCCTCCCAGCACCGTGCCGATGTCGTGGTACGGCGTCTCCTTGGCCTTGCGGCGGCCGACGAAGACGCGCGCCCTGTTGTGGCAGGCGGTGCGACAGAACGTTTGGATTCTATTGATCCTGACACTCGTCGGCGTGCTGGGCGTCACGTTCGCCGTCTGGGGCCGAGGCAATGGCGAAGAACTGGCGAGCTTGGTGACGGCCATGGCGTTGTTCGGGATCGCCGGTTCAACGTTCTATGGAGACTCGGTTCGCAAACGCTGTGTGTTCTTGGCCGATCGCGGTGTTTCCCCCACGTTGATCTGGCGGACGCGGTTGATGCCGACGGCGATCGCATGCGGGTTGATCTGCCTCGTTCTGCTGTTGAACCAGTTGCTTTGGAATCTGACGCACCAGTACGGACTAGTTTGGTTTGACGAGCTGACCTTATCCATGATGCTGTTGTTTGTCGGTTATGCGCTGTGCCAATTGGTGTCGCAGTGGGCGCCACGGCCGGTGTTCGCGTTTTTGGCCTCGCCCGTGATTTCCGTGTTGGCGTTTCTCTTGTTTTACCCCTTGTTTGATGCGTACCGTGAGGGCGCGCTGTTGGCCGCGATGGCGTCGATGCCGGTGTTGCTGTTTGCCTCGTGGCGACTGACACCGCGCTGGTTGTCCGGGTCGACCGGGCGGAGTTACACCACTCGATTCGTCGGCTATTTCTCGCTCGCGATCATTTTGCCCTATCTGTTGGTACTCGGCGTACGAAGTGCGACGATCCCTACCGAGCAGACTCAGTGGCGAACGCGGATGTTGGCGTACCAATTTCCGCCGCGACCGGCAGACCACCATCGAGTCGAAATCTATCCGGCGGCCGTCCCGAACCAGGACGTGTTTTGGAACGGTTTCTTGCGCGATGAGTTGCTGACGCCGCCCCGGAGCGATCGTTTCGACGAACGGTTGGCCCAAGAGCTGGCGGCGGCGACAACCGTTGCGGAATTCGTGTCCTTCAATGAACTGGTGGCGCGTATTCCCTATTGGCCGGAAGGGTATGCGTCCAGCGCGGGGGCGCGAGGGTCTTCGTTCAGCATGGGAGCGGATGGGTATGTTCGCTTCGGAGCCGATCAGCTTGACCTGGAATTGCGTGTCGCTCGGGTGTTGCTGAAATGGTCCCGGATGGTTCGTCAGGAAGCGCGTTTCGGTCAGACATCGTTCGAGCGGTTGAGCAGGGTTTCGGAGTACGCCGAATGGATCGCCGCAGCCATCCTGCAGCGACATCTCGATGAACGCTCGATGACGCCTGAGATCAGGGAACTGGCCGGCATGTTTGGCGAGGATTCGCTGGTGTCGGAATCACGCCGCAACAGCTTGATCGCGTCATGGCAAGCCGGCGTCACCGATCGCGATCCGTCCTTGTCGTTCGGCAGCAGGTCACCGCTGCCCCGGACCGAGTTCATTCGATCGATTGAAGCGTTGCGGCGGCAACGATTTGTCGATCAGACCGTCATGCTTGCCGAACAGCATTGGCGATCAGGGGCGATGATTGGGGTTTGGGAGATTCCAAACTTCGTGTACTCGGCCGAGCAAGCGGATCTGACCGAACTGATGCGTCCGCTGTACGAGTTTCAAGCCCACGAGTCGATCAAACGTTTAAAGAATCGCGTCAGATGAGCGGAGCATGACGATGAATCGAAGAATCCTGCAGCGAATGATTTGGAAGGACGCGCGCACGCTTCGGACGCTGGCGATCGCCACGCCGGCGTTGATCGTGGGGTTTTTCGTGTTGTTGGAGCTGTTCGCCGGCGTGAGCCACGTCGGCACCGAGCGGATGGGGTTGGCGTACGCGATCTGGATGTTGCTGCCGATGCTGATCGCCTGTGGTGCTCCAGCCGTTTTAATCGGTGGCGAGGAGGAGAGCGGTTCATTGGCTTGGCTGCAAACCCTGCCCGCCGGCTGGAAGACGATCACGGCGAGCAAGCTGCTGGTCACGAGCGTCTGCTTGTTGTTGGCGTGGGCCGTCGCAACGATTTGCTTTCTGGCGTACTGGTCGGCGCTGAGCGACTATTGGATCGATCGGATTCGCCAGAGTAGCGGACTGCCCGAGCCGTTCTGGATTCACTGCGCCGGTGCGGTGGCGTTGAGCATCGCGGTGATGTTGTCCAGCTTCACGACGGCCTATTGGTTTCGGTCACCGATCACGGCCCTGGTCACGTTGGTTCCGCTGGTGATTGCGGCGATTTGGGGCGTGATGTACGCGGCAGTGGTCATCCTTCCCTCGGCACAATTTCACGGTCCGCCGCACCGTGTCATTCAGCAAAACTTGGGGACGTTCGCCCTGCTGATTGTGGTGGCGTTGCTGGTGCTCACCGGTTTGAGCCTGTTTGCCGCTTGGCGACGATTGACTTGGCCGGAATCTCGGCGTGCCGGGCGAGCGATTGGAGAAGTGTCGACCGGCGCATTTCGGCCTCCCCAGGACGTGGTTTCGTCCAAGCTCGCCGGGGCGATGATTTTCGGTCGACCGCGACCGCTGCTCGCGCTGTTGTGGCTGCAGGTGCGGCCGATTCGTTGGCAACTCGTCTTACTGACGGTGGTGGCGATCGCCGGCGCTCTGATCACCGGCTCGTCGAGCGAGGAGATGTTGTTGGTCGGCCATTCGATTTGCATCTTGCCGCTGTTCATGATCGCGGCACTGACGTTCTACAGTGATTCGGTAAGAAAACGATGTTTGTTTTTGTATGATCGCGGCATCTCGCCGACGGGGGTCTGGCTGACTCGCGTCGGACCGACACTGTGTGTCACGGCGATCATTCTGGCAAGCCTTGTGTTGGCGGGTGTTTATCGCGATGCGGCGGATGCCGACCACGGGGTGGCATGGAGCTGGGACAACCGGCTGACGATCACCGTCATGATCGTCTTGGCGGGCTTTGCGCTGACACAGTTGGTTTCACAGTGGTCGCCACGACCGACGTTGGCGTTCTTCGCCGGACCGGTGTTTGTTCAGTTGGCCGCTTTCGTCCTCGCCGGCCTGTTGATGTTCTACACGCGAGCCTCGGCTGTGTTGTTGCTGTCGTCGGCGATTCTCTTGCTGGCATCGTGGAGACTGACGCCGAAATGGATGGCCGGGGAGAAGGGGAAAGACTACGTGGTGCCGATGATCGGATTTATTGTTGCCGCGCTGATTTTGCCCTATGTCGTGGTGCTCGGAGCACGCTACACCACCACGCCGGCTCCACCTATCGCGTGGCGACAGCAGATGTATTCCATCGAACTACCCCGCGTCGATCCGACCGCCGACAAGGTTGCCATCTTGGACCCGGCATACGTTCGAAGGCTCGAGACCCTGGTCTTAAAAGCGGTCGTGAGCCCGGAAGGTCGTGACGATCGGATCGCAAAGGAACTGGCAGCAACCGATAGCATCGGCCAGCATCTTTCGTTTAAGGAGGTGATGCAAATCATCAACGTGCGATCCTATTATCCTCTGCAGTTTCATCAAAACGACGCGCGATCTAACCTCGCGGCCTATTTGGAGCCCCACGTGTATCCGCCGACGCCGCGGTTGGCAGACGCGCGCGAGAAACAGTTCGATGCGGTCCGGGTGTTGTTGAAGTGGTCGCGTCTGACTCGGGAACAAGCCGTCAGCGGTGGGGCAAATTTCAACGTCTTGATGGGTGTGGCAGAGATCTCGGACCTGGTCGCGGCCCGCGTGCTTGTCGCCTATGTCGAGCAGGACGGGGTGACGCACCAACTGAAGGAGTTGATTCAGTTGGTGCCCGATGAAAAGCTCGTCAGAGAGTCTCGGCGCAACAGTTTGATCCGCAGTTGGCGTCAGTATCAGTCCAAAGCGATTGGCGAACAATTCGCCGGCGAGTACAGCCACAAGCCGACGCAGTGGTGGTTGGCGGTCGAACGGACACGGGCAGATCGTTACGTGGATGAGCTTTGTCGATTCCTGTTAGATCGTTGGTTGAGCGACGGGAATTCAGCGTTCGGCGGTGAATTGGCCGAGTTGCAGAGGTTGGAGCGCGAGGCGTATCTGGTCAGCGGGCAAGCGATTTCGAAGTATTTCGAAGACCCGGAGTTGAGCGACCGTGTCTCAATCGCCGTCGACGCCGATGCGTGGATGGATCAGTTACGGCGACGAGCGGTTGATTGAGAACGTGGTCGGCGTTGCGGGTCCGTCCGGGCCCCCTCATTCA
>NZ_JANZKV010000252.1 GCF_025060895.1 Stieleria sedimenti
ACTGCCAACTGCCAACTGCCTACTGCCTACTTCACCACCCGTCGCTGTTTCGGTTTCCAGCGTCCCATCAGGGCGACAAAACTGGGGACTAGAATGGTGCGGACATAGAACGTATCGATCAGGACGCCCAGCCCGAGTGCGAAGCCGAGTTCGATGATCCCGCGGAGTCCGATCGACGCATCGGATTCGATCCCCAGCAGGTGCAGCAAGCCGGGCAACCAGGCGGAGGCGGTCATGCTGAAGAAGGTTGCCGCCATCACCATGCCGCAGGCGGTGATGATTCCGCCGGTTTTGGAAACCGCGTGGCGGAGCGCAGACAACCAACCGCTCTTGCGTTGCTCTTCGACGATCCGCGTGACCAGGTAGACGTTGTAGTCCTGTCCGACCGCGACCAGAATCACGAACAGGAACAGCGGAAGTTTCCAGTCCAGGCCGACGTATTGGTCGGCGTAGACCAAACGGAAAAACAGCACGGTCAATCCGAGCGTGGCGTAGTAGCTGAGCAGGACGGTAAAGATCAGGTACAGGCACAGCCCGAGCCGGCGGATGACGGCGACGAGAATCAGGAAGACGGCGAGCACGACCGCGATTTTGATCCGTTGGTTGTCGGCGATCGTGACGCTTCGCAGGTCGATGATCGAAGGCGTTGTGCCGGTCAAGTAAACTTTCGATCCGGCCCAGTCGGAATCCGGGTCGCTGGCGAGTTGATTCAGGGTGTCACCGATTTGTGCGACCAACTGCTGCGTCGGAAGGGCAAACGGATCGCCTTCGATGATCAGGTCCAGACGTGCCAAGCGGTCTTGGTATTGGATGTTGTTTGAAAAGAAGTAATTCTGCGCGACACGGTGCTGTTGCAGGGCCCGTCTGCGCCACGCGTCGGTGCTCAGCAGTCCCATCTCGCGGTCCGGGGGAAAGTCTCCCAGGGGATCGTTCGGCGTCCGCACGGCGACCACGCCCGGCTGTGCGTAGAGCAGGTTGGACAGGCTTTTGAGTTGCTTCTTCAACGTCTCTCGTGGTTCGTCTTCGGCGCGAACCATCAAGACGGTCACCGGATTGATCTCGCCGATTTTGAAGTGATCCGACAACAAGCGATAGCCGCGTCGACTCGGTGCGTCGGTGTCCAACTGGCTGCTCAAGTTGTAGGTTACGGAATCTTCGTTGACCCATCCGTACCAACCCGGGGCGGCCAGGAAAATAATGCCCAACAGAAAGGCGGTCATCGGCCGCCGGGTCAGGGTGATCGCGATCCATTCCCACAAACCACTCGAACGTCGTGTCGATTTCGCATCGGGGCCGACCGGAACGGAGAGCAGCGAGCGCGTGGTTTCCGTTTCGGGAGTCACGACGTTGGGCCAGAACACGTTCGGGCCGAGCGCACGCAGCAGTGCCGGTGCAAGCGTCAAGCAAACGATCAGGCCCACCAGCAAGCAGATCGCGATGATCGGGCCGGTGTAATGGTACTTGCCAAATTCAGCGAACCAGAGCGTGCCGAGTCCGAAGACGGTTGTCAACGCGCTGCCCAGCAACGCCGACGTGACGCCGGTCAATGCATTACGGCAAGCCACGGGCCACGGAGCCAACGCGGCTTCTTCACGCAGCCGCGAGATCAGAAACAGACAGTAATCGGTTCCGGCGCCAAACAAGATCACCACGATGAAGATGCGACTGGTCGTGAACACACGCATGTCCAGCCAGGGCAGCACGCCGCGAATCGACCAATCCGTCAGGGTGGCCACCATCGACGTCGAAACGATCACCGCGACACCGATCGAGATCATCGGGACGGCGACCAGCAAGGGTGCCCGATAGACCAGAATCAAGATCAGCAGGATCATGATCACGGTGATCGATTCGGTGTAGCGAATCGCATCGCGGGCGGCGATCAAGGTTTCGCCGCCGATCGCTGCCGAGCCGGTCATTTCCAACTGCAAACGCTCCGCGGCGTTTTCCGGTTGCGGGGCCAGAGCCAGGCTGTAGCGGCGAACTTGGTCAAGGATTTTGCCGATCGATTCGACGGTGTTGATGTTTTCGGTCGCGGCCAACTCGCTCCGCAATTGCATCACGGCCAATCGCGCCGACGGTTTGGTCAACAACGACCCCAGGACGGCATCGTCCCAGGAAAGCAGGTCCAGCATCGAGGCCCAGGCCGTCAGATCACGCTCGGCAACCGGCTCGGCAAGCGTCTCGATATCGGGGACCAGCAGAAGGGCATCGCGATAATCGTCTCGGGCTTGCCGCGCTTGGACACCGATCTGTTCCAGCAACTTTGCCCGATCAAAGTACGCGATCGCCATCCGCGGCTCTGTCAGCGTGGGGGCCAGATCCGGGACCGAATCGGCAAACCGTTCGTAGAATCGCTGGTCGACGGCGATGCTATGGTCGAGAGATTCGAGGGCGCGTTGGAGCCACGGTTGGGCAAGCTCGGGCGCCTGATCGATCGGGCCGCCGGAATAGCCGCGAGCGATCGCGCGTTGCCAACACACTTCGCCGAAGCGGTGATGCAAGCGGCGGAGCAGATCGTCACCGACCATCAAATCGTCTTTGTCGAGCGGCGTTTCCTTTCGACCGAGCACGATCACAATTTGGCTCCGCGTTCGATCGCCGGGAAAGGCTTCGTCGAGCACCCGCGCGGCGGCGACCGTGGTCATGCGGTCGGGCAAGTACTCGAAATCACCGTCATAGGCGACGTCTTTCCATTTCGGCGCGATCGCAAACAGAACGACCGTCGCGATGATCCAAAAGACCAGCACGGGCCGCCATCGGTGGGTGACGAATCTCGCGAGTCGTTTGGTGAAATCAGCGAGCATCGTGGATTGGGGGCGGTGGGCGTCGTGCGGTGGACATCGTGGGGATGTCGACAGCCGGGCATTTTAAACACCGCGGCGAAACGTCGTCCGACAAGCGTACACCAATGGAGGCAATTTGTGATGCGGGGACTTGTTTTCAATGGGGGCCGTCCCGCTTCAAACGACCGCGTTTCGCGTCTTTTCGAAGGCCGGCTGGTCCCAAGGGGATGGCCGCCGATGGGGGGCGGTGCCTCGTCAACCACCCTGCCTCGTTCCAAGGCTCCGCTTGGAACGTCATGCGGCTTATCGCGATTCGCGGTCGCTCGTCGGCGGGGCGCCGGGCCGGGCCGGTGCTTGCGGCGGACTCGATGGTGTTGCCCCTTTGCCGCCGAAGGCCTTCAGGGCGTCTTGGATCGATTTGGCGCTGGTGTTGCCCGAGAGTGAAATGATTTGCATGTCGCCGGCAGGTTTCGCCGCCAGATCTAATTTGTGAATCATTTCGATCACCAGATCCAGCAACGGTTCACCTTCGGCGCTGACCAGCAGCGTGTTGCCGACGGTGTCGACGCCCATGGACAGTTTGCCCTTGAAAGAAAAATCAACGTCACCGCCGTCGCGGCCGTTGTCGCCGTCGACCAGGCCACTGCCTTGTTTTTCTCGTCCAGACGATTTCTCATCGCCCCCCGGCGCTCCACCCCCGCCGCCGCCGCCGCCGCGTCCCGCCTTGGCAAACGTCTTGTCGTTGCTGCTGAGCAGATCGCGGTACGCTTCTTTGACCGTTTCGGCGATCGTTTCGGCGCTGCCGAATTCGATGTTCACCAGTTTGGTGTAACGCATGCGGCGTTTGTTGACCGGTTCGGCGACATCCCACAACTCGATCAGTTCGCTGATCGTGCGAAGCTGAGAGGAGGTCGCGCCGCTGACGACGATGGTGTTGGTGTCGGGGTCGTAGACGAATCGTAGTTCGTTGCTCTTTTCCAAACCCTTGGGGCCGTCGTCGGACGATTGATCGATGTCGTAGAAGAAATAGCGGTAGAAACTGTCCGAGTCGTCCTTCTTTTCGTCTTGGTCTTCGAAGTACTCCTCCAGGTTCAACTGGATGTACCCGGCGGACTGGTGTTTGATTTTGAAGACGTGATAGGGCCGTTTCGGCGGTGCCACCTGGAGCATCAGGTTTTCCAGTTGGTCGAGCGCTTTGGTATTGGCGCCGAGCAACAACAAATTGCCGTCTTCGTCCAGCTGGATTTGGATCGGGGACGGATCCGACGAGGAATCTCGCGACCCCGTCGCGCGTTGGTTCTCGGTCGACGCTTTCTCTTGGTCGCGGCTTCCGAAAAAACGATCGAATTCTTGGGCGGATCGAATCGGAGAGTCGTCGATCGATTCGTCGGGCGGCGGTGTTGGCTGGGAGGTTTGCGGCGTTTCCGCCTGGGTTGCCGTCAATTGATCGCCGTTACTCGACGCCGCCGACTCGACCGCAACGGTCGCGGAGGGAGCGTCGCGTTCGTCGGGCGTTTCATGTCGGGTTTCCAATCCACCGTCGATTTCCGGTTTCGCTTCGCCCTGCTCCGCGTCGTCGTCCGTGTCGTCTTCGTCCTCGCGGGCAACGGGGTCGACGAACTCGGTCGCGTCGGGCAGTTCCAAGGGGGCGTCGGACAACTGGGACCATTGTTGTTTCAGACGCATCAGGTAGTCGTAGGTTTCCGGCCCGGAGGTGGCATCGATGCGGCGGACGGTGCGTGGGCTGCCTCCCGGCGGCGGCAATTCCCCGAGCTTGATCAGCAGATTGCGGACCTGTTCCATCTCTGATTCGTTAGCCCACAACAAGACTTGTCGAAACCGTGAGTTGGCGGCGACCCGGAACTCGTCTTCATTCTTGTCTTCGTCTTGGTTGCCGTAGCTATAGCCGTAGTAGTAGGAACGCCGCGAGTTGGAGTTTTTATCGTCGTCTTTGTCTTGGCCCATCAGAAACGCGATCGACTCGGCGACTTCACTGGCCTCAAGCCGCCGCAACTGGAGCACCTCGAATTGCCGTCCGCTGCCATCGAGCCGCTGGATCAGTCGGTCGATGATGAACCGATCGGCTGCCGAACCCGACACGATCAGGGCTTTGTTGTTTTCATCGGCACGGATCCGAGTCGTGGGTTCCATGACGTTCATTTCGCCGATGATCTCGATCAGCTTTTCGGGGTCGATCGACGTCAAGCGAAAGACTTGTAGGCGTGATTCGATGTCTGACAGCGAGGCGAGTCCTTGGCTGGGGACATCGATGCGATTGATGAACTCACCCGCAATCGCGATCCGATCCACGGGGGCACGGATGAAGACGGAGTTTTGACGCGTGTTGGCGACGATGGAGATTTCGGCTTTCTTCGCCGGCGGCGGCGGTTGCCCGCCGTTCTGTCGCGCCATCTGCTGCATCATGGCCATCTGTTGCGGCGTCATCGGGGCGTTGGATTTTTTTTCGACGCCCAAGAACTCTTCCAGCATGGTCTTGGCCGTTTCGGCCGGGATGTATCGCAGCCGAAATTCCGGTGCGAGCGCTTCGCGGCTGGATTGGTTGCGTTCCTGTTCCAGCAATTCGACGACTTGGCGAAGGTTGATCGCCGCGTCCATCGCTTCGATGCGGTTGGTCGTCGTCAACGCGGTCAGCCGGCCGTTGCTGCTGATCATCGGTTTGAGTTCTTCGGCCATCTTTTCACTCGACAGCCAGCCCAGTTCGAGTGATGCGCGGACAAAGGTGTGTGGCATCATGTCGTTCAACGCGTCGATGTCCACGCGTGGCACCATCGCCGCGTTGATGCCTTCGGTTTTTGCGACCGTGATCCCGCCGGGCATTTCCAGCAAGGTGTAGCCGCGGGCGAGCAAATGGCGGTTGAACAGGTCTTTGGTTTCTTCGACGGTGTAGCGTCCCGGGGAGCGGAGGTTCACGCGGTCGGCGGGCAACTCCTGCCAATCCAGCGGTTGGTCGGCAATCTCGGCCAGCCATTGAACGAGTTCGACCCAGGGCTGATTGCGGAATTGGAACGCGACCTTGCCGTCGGGACCCACGGTGGCTTTCAATTCGTCCGGGTCGGCATCGCCGGTTTCCTGATCGCCGCGTCGGATGATTTTAGGTTCGGGCGGTTTCTCCGCCTGCTTGTCGCCTTCCTTCGCCTCCGTCTTTCCCGGCTCCGGCGTTTCGCCAGGCTTTGCGTTGGGATTGACCGGCTTGGGGCCTGAGAACGGGCCTGACGGAGCGGCCATCATCCGTGGTTTGCCATCCGGACCGGTCACCGTGATCGTCGGTGCTTGAGCCCAAAGCGAGCTTGGTGCAATGATCAGCAGGAGGATCAGAGACGCCAGCTCCTGGGGAAGAATTCGTCGTTGGGGCACCGCGAATCACCGAGATCGAGAGAAGGGAAGGAGGAGGTAGGGAGTACCCGGTAGTATGACCGGGTGAGTCCAGACGCACAAATAAATGATCGGCGAGCGGAAAATGGAGGCAGCTACCAAAAGGGCGAGGCCCCCTTTTCGGCGCGTGCCCCTTTTCCGCGGACCCCGAGGTTTCAAAGTGAACGGGGCAGTGGATAGACGAATAAAGGTAGACAGTTTGTCTCGAAAAATGCTTCGCTTCTTCCATTTTTCAAAGAAAAACCGGGCTACCCCCCTGAGGTGTCCTTTTGTTACGAACCGGTTCCGCAGTGAAAACACGCAGCGATCGGTGGATTGCCGAACTCGGGAACGCCGGGAGACGGAAGGCCCGGGCGCCGACGCGCCGTGGGATCACTTTCCTGCCTGGTCGCCTGTTCATGTGTTTCGTTTGTGTGGCGGTTGGTGCGGGATCCAAACGCTTGGTCCTTCGTAGGGTGTCTCGCCGAACGTGAATGAATCCACTCCATGCCCACTCGGCTAACTCGTTACATCTTGGCGGAAATCATGAAGATTTTCGTCGTTGCATTGATCGCTTTGACGCTGTTGATTTTGTTGATCGGCGTCGGGCGAACGCTGCTGCGCGAGGGGTTGGGCCCGTTTGCGATCATCAAACTACTGCCCTTTGTGCTGCCGATTTCGCTTCAGTTCGCGTTTCCGGCGACGGCGTTATTCGCGGTGTCATGTGTGTATGGGCGGATGGCGGGCGACGGCGAGGTGGCGACGGTGAAGGCGTCGGGGATTTCGCCGTTGAAGATCCTGCAACCGGCCTTCGTGTTCGCGTTTTTGCTTAGCCCGATCGCGGTTTACATGAGTGATTTGGCGGTGTCCTGGGGGCGTCCGGGCGTCAATCGCGTCGTGATGCTATCGATCGAGGACATTGTTTATCGCAAGATGCGAAGTCAGCTTTCGTACACCGATGATGGGTTTTCGATTCACGTCCATGACGTCAAGGGGCAACGGTTGGAGTATCCGACCGTGACGGTCCACAGCGGCGGGACGCCGATGAAGTTGCAGGCCCGGGAGGGCCGTCTGACGTTGGATGTGGAGAACGAAACGCTGCTGTTGGAACTGACCGATAGTCGTTGGGACCGAGGCGGTTCGATTCAGGGGATCGTGCCGGGCAAAACGGAGGTGCCGATCCCGTTGTCCCGCACCCTGCGGACGCCGTCGCAAGCGGAAACGCGTCCCAGCGAGCTGCCGTTGAGTCTGATCCAGATCGAACGCTTGAGCCAAGACGCGCGTTCGCACGCCGCGGTCGGCGAATTGGCGGCGCACACCGGCTTTTCGATTCTGACCAGCCGGACCGAGGAGATCGCGGGTCCGGCCGGCCAGCAGAAGATGGCTCAGCTGGAAGCGAGTAAACGGCGATTGACGCGGCTGCGGATCGAACCGTGGCGCCGCTGGGCCGAAGGGTTTAGCTGTTTCTTTTTCGTCTTTATCGGTGCCCCACTGGCGATGTTGGCTCGGACCAGCGACTACTGGACGACGTTTGGACGCTGTTTTCTGCCGACGCTGCTGCTGTATTACCCGCTGTTCATCTTGGGATTGAATCAGGCCAAGGACAGCGCCATCCCTCCCTACGGGGTCTGGCTGGGCAACGTTGCACTTGGCGCGATCGGGGTGATTTTAGTGAATCGGGTGCGGCGCTACTGAGAAAGCTGTCGGGGCGGGCGCTGGTAGGATCGGCCGACAGGACTAAACTTGCCCGTTTTCGGCGTTTCAATCCATTGTCTTGCCTCCCAGGTCGTTTGATGTCCTCCGATTCCTGTCAATCGCTTCTCCGTGCCATCGCTGACCGCACTTGCACCGTCGGGGTGATCGGGCTCGGGTACGTCGGATTGCCGTTGATTGACGCTTTCACCCAGGCCGGTTTCAAGTGCGTCGGGTTCGACGTCGATCCGAGCAAGGTGAAGAGCTTGCTGGGCGGGAAAAGTTACATCAAGCACATCAACGATTCCAAGATCGCCGCTTGGCTCGAAAAGGATCTGTTCGATGCGACCGACGACATGGGGCGTCTGTCCGAACCGGACGTGTTGTTGATCTGTGTTCCGACGCCGTTGGACGAAGCCCGCGATCCGGATTTGAAATACGTCGTCGGCACCTGCCAGGCGATCGCCAAGACGCTGCGTGCGGGGCAACTGGTCGTGCTGGAAAGCACGACGTATCCGACGACGACACGCGACGTGATGGTGCCGATTCTGGAACAGGCCGGGCTCTCGGCAGGGAACGATTTCTTTGTCGCCTACAGTCCCGAACGCGAAGATCCGGGTAACCCCGATTTCTCCGCCGCCGGAATCCCCAAGGTCGTCGGTGCGATCAACGAAGACAGCCAGACCTGTGCCGCGGCGCTCTACGAATCGGCCGTCGCCGGCGTGGTGCCGGTTTCCAATTGCGAAGTCGCCGAAGCGGCCAAGGTGCTGGAGAACATCTATCGCGCCGTCAACATCGCGTTGGTCAACGAGTTGAAAGTGCTGTTCGACGAAATGGGCATCGACGTCTGGGAAGTCATCAATGCGGCCAAGACGAAACCGTTCGGATTTCAGGCGTTTTATCCCGGCCCCGGGCTGGGCGGCCACTGCATTCCGATCGACCCGTTTTATCTTTCCTGGTTGGCACGCAAGCAAGGCTGCAACGCGCGGTTCATCGAGTTGGCCGGTGAAGTCAATCGCTCGATGCCCGCGTATGTCGTCTCACGCACCTCGGAGTTCTTGAATGAGTTTCGAAAACCCGTCAACGGCAGCAAGATCTGTCTGTTGGGCGTCGCCTACAAAAGGGACGTCGATGATCCGCGCGAGAGTCCTTCGTTTGAGCTGATGGAATTGTTGCTCGAACAGGGTGCCGAGCTGACATACAGTGATCCCCACGTGCCCCATCTGCCTTCGATGCGGCACTACGATCTACCGGAAATGCGCAGTCAGACGCTCACCCCGGAATTCTTGGCGTCGCAAGATGCGGTGTTGATCGCGACCGACCACACGGCGTTCGACTACGATCAAATCGTCCGGCACAGCACGCTGGTCGTCGACACACGCAACGCGACCGCGGCGGTCACGTCGCACCGCGAACGCATTCGTAAGTGCTGATGCAGGTCCTCGCGATCGAGCCTTATTACGGTGGCAGCCATCAGGCCTTCCTGGATGGCGTGATCGCCGGCAGCAGGCACCGTTGGTCACTGGCCACGTTGCCGGCGCGTCATTGGAAATGGCGGATGCGTTCGGCGCCGGTCCAGCTCTGCCCGTTGGTTGCCGATTTGGTTCGATCACGCGGCGTGCCCGAGGTGGTGCTGGCCGGCGACATGTTGGATCTGCCGACCTGGCTGGGGTTGGCATCACGCGACGCCCGGTTCCACTGGCTGCACGACGTGCCGGTGGTGACCTACTTTCACGAGAACCAGTGGGCCTATCCGCCGGCACCCGATGCCAGGACGGACCATCATTTCGGTTACACCAATCTGTTGACCGCCGCCGCGTCGGATGCCTGTTGGTTTAATTCGGAGTTCAACCGACGGACGTTTTTTGAGCTGTCACGCGATTTCATCAGCCGCATGCCCGATGCTCGCCAGGCGATCGATCTGACGGGGATCGAGCAAGCGAGCCGGGTGATCGCTCCGGGGTTTCGACCGCCGAAAATCCGTGACAGGGCGGATCGCGATGATGCCCCGATCCGGCTGGGATGGGTGGGGCGATTCGAGCACGACAAGCGACCCGATCGGTTCTTGGCGTTGCTCGATTGCCTGGCCGCTCAAGCGGTGCGATTCGAGTTGATTCTGCTCGGACAGAGGGGACGCCGTCGCGAGGTGATCGATCAGATTCGCGCTCGCCACGGGGCATCGATTCTGTTCGACGATTACGTCGAGTCGCGCGAGGCGTATGAAGCTCGGCTCGGCCAAATCGACGTCGTGGTCTCGACCGCCGAACACGAGTTTTTTGGCATCGCGATGTGTGAAGCAATCTGGGCCGGCGCGATTCCGGTCACGCCCGATGGACTGAGCTATGTCGAATACGTCCCCGAGTCACTGCGGTACGGGGCGATCGAACAGGCCGCCGAGATCATCAAGGGATTGCAAACGCCGGAGCACCGAGAGCGGCTGAGCGAGCGATGTCGCGGTGGGATTGCCGATTACCGGATCGATCGGGTCGTGAGCGTGATCGATTCGGCGCTGGAGACGGTTGGCTCGCGCTCTGGTGACTTTTGAGTTAAGGGTGCCGCGGAAAAGGGGTCAGGTACCAAAAATGCGAAGCACCCTACGGGCCATTTAGTTTTTGGTACCTGACCCCTTTTCCGCTCGAAAACAAGACCCACGGATGGCAGCGCGAACCCACGGATTTTTTGCACCCTGTCATCCGTGGGTTCGCGCTGCCATCCGTGGGCCCATGAACCGTTTCATCGTTCCGCAAGTTACAACCTGGCGCTTTTTCGCGGCGGTGCGTCAACGCGTATCGCATGTTGTGCATGCAGGCGGTGCGTCAGGCACAGCCTGACCTACAGATCACTTTCAATCGACAGGCCGCTCGTGCGTTACTGCGGCAACTGGTATTGTTCGAAGCCGGTTTTTTCATCGATGGTTTCGAAGAAACCCTGCTGCACCTTGCCGGCGGTTCCGTCGGACATGAACATCGCCATGATGCGTTCGGACTGCTGGGAAAAGATCGCCCGCAAGTCCGAGGTCGCCGGTTGCAAACTCGTGCGTTTGACGACGTAGTAAACCCGTTTGGGGCCGTTGGGAGCAACGACATGCTTGGCTCCGTCGGCATTGAAAACGGTTTTCATGAAGTCTTCCTCGATCGAGTCGAGCTCGGGGATGTTGCCGATGGTGAAGCTACCGAAGCCGACCATGTTGAGCCACGAAAATGGACCCAGGTCCTTGAAGTAATTTTCCTGGCGATCTTCGGGGACGAGTTCCTCCAGCGAGGTGCCGCCGTTGGCGGTTTCGGCCATCGCTTCGGCGGCCTGCTTGGCCAGTTCACGCGCCTGGGCGAACCGAATCGCGGCGACGACTTCGTCACGGACTTCATCAAGTTCGGGGGTGTAGGCTTCTTGCTCTTCCGTTTTCCAGCTCAGGTAGGTTCGCTGGGATTCCAAGTCGACCGAGGTCGCCGGCGTGAAGAGTTCTTGTTTGATCACTTGGCCTTCGACGCCGAACATCATCGCCGCAAAGGGGACGCCGCGTTGGGTCAGGGCCGTGCTCTCTTCGACGGAGTTGGCGATCGGTTCGTCGGCCAGCGTGACCGGGTCGAAGGGGCCGATCTTGCGATAGCTCAGCCCCAGCTCTTCGGCGAGGGCTTTCAAGTTCGGGCGTTCCGGCGGAGGGGTCGTTGCGTCGGTCCCGTCGCCGTAGATCGCGCGAGCCCGCGAGTACTTTCGCATCACGTTGCGGGCTTTGGCGATCGCTTGATCGCGGGCTTCTCGGGCCGGGCCATCGACCATGGTCTGTGCGATCTGTTCACGCACTTCTTCAAACGGCCGGTATCTCGGCTCCGGCTCGGCTGCTTCCATTTCTTCGGTCGCGGTTTCTTCGGCGGAGGTTTCCGGCTCGGCCGCGGTCTCTGATTCGGTGGAGGCGGTCTCGGGCTCGGTCTTCTCTTTCTCGGTCGCCGTTTCTTCGTCTTGCTGGGGTTCGTCTTGCGGAGTTTCGGCGGTTTCGGTGGAGACGTCGCTTTGCATCATGACCAAGCGAACGCCGTTGCGGTCAGAGTCGATCGCCGACTGGTCGTCGGTGTCGGGTGTGGCGTCGTCCAGGTTGCCGGCTTCTTCGAGCTCTTTGGAAAACGCCTCGACTTGTTCCTTCTGGGCGGCTTGGGTGTCGTCGGCCGAGTCGCTGTTGTCCGCAGCCGGGGGGCTTTCTGCCGGCGGCTCGTCGCTGGATTCTTCTTTCATCTCCTTCGGTGCGTCCGCGGCGGCAGGCTCGGAATCACCGGGTTCAGCCGCAGGCGTCGTTTCCGGTTCAGTCGTTTCCGGTTCAGTCGTTTCCGGTTCAGTCGTTTCCGGTTCAGTCGTTTCCGGTTCAGTCGTTTCCGGCAGGATCACGACATCTGGCGGCAACTGGAATGCTCCGCCGGCCTTGCGTTGTTCGTATTCGGCTTTGATTTCTTCTTCGGACAATTTGGCGACTTCGGCATCGCGAAACGCTTGCAGTTCGCCGAGCACGTATTCGAAGCTCGCCGTTTCGCGTCGGCGGAAGCCCGGTTCGGGGGATTGATCGTTGGGGTAGCGGTCTTTTCCGGCTTCGTAGACGGCGACCACTTCGGTTTCGGAGGGGTTGGCGTCCGTTTCAGCGACGTAGTCATCGACCAGCACGCCGTAGGCATTGATGGTGGCTTTTTGGTTCAGTTTCAGGAAGTTGTTCCAGTGATCCAGCGGCGATTGCAGCGGGAACTGGCCGCGGGCGACGGTCGCACTGGCACCGCGGAGGTAGAGTGACGACAACAGCTGTTTTCGCAGCATGTCGTACAACTGGTACTGGCCCATCTGGTTGTTCGTTTCACGGCGCAGCAGCGCGAACATCTCTCGCTCGCTCAGCTTGCCGTCGGTGAACTGTTCCATCCAGATGTCCAGCGAGGTGTCATCCAGCTCGAAACCTTGTGCTTGGGCCTCGGCGGCGAATTGCAGGGTCCGGATCGACATCTCGTCGCTGGGCGAGCCGTTGATTCCGACCGATTGGATCTGATTGGATTGCTGGTCGAAGGTAAATCCGGGGACTTTCGGTGTGCCACCGCGGCGGATCGTCTCTTCGGCCAACTTGCGCAGGTACTGCACCGTGGCGTAATGTTTCTGGGTGAATCCGTTGACGCGGCTGGCTGTCAGTGACACGCCGTTGAACTCGGCCAGGACCGGATCGGTCATGCCGGGTCCGGTCCGCCGCATGTACTCCGAAACTGTCGGCAGCACCACAAAGGCGAACATGGCCAGCAGAATCAGGAAGGTCATGGTGACCTTTTGATTGCGTCGAAACAGCTCCAGAGGACTCATAGTGGGGGCTTTCGGAGTGGAGAAAAGGAACGGGGGTGCAGAAATGGAAAGCGGAAAGCGTATCGCCGCGTCTTTTCAAGGGTCAAGCCGGAATCACGCTAATTCGCGTTGCTTGCCGGCGGCTTGTCGGTTATCCACACGGATCGCGGTGGCAGCTTCTTGAGCTTAGCGGATTGACGAGATCCTGCCTTCACCGCTACCACTAAACCGAGCGAACCCGATCTACCGACCCCGAGAACAACAGCTTTTTTTGATGGCAAAGAGCAACGGCAAGAGCCTGGTGATCGTCGAATCACCCGCAAAAGCACGCACGATCTCGAAGTTTCTAGGCGCGGCTTATCAAGTCGAAGCCAGCATCGGGCACGTCCGAGATCTCCCCGAAGGCAAGAAAGATGTTCCCGATAAGTATCGAGATCAGCCTTGGGCTTACCTGGGCGTGAACGTCGACGAGGGGTTCGAACCACTCTATATCGTGCCGGCGGAGAAAAAAAAACACGTCAGTAAATTGAAGGCGGCACTGAAGGAAGCAGACAGCCTGTATCTGGCGACCGATGAAGACCGCGAGGGTGAGGCGATCAGCTGGCACCTTCACGAATTGTTGAAGCCGAAAGTGCCCGTGCACCGACTGGTTTTCCACGAAATCACCAAAGAAGCGATCACCGACGCGCTCCAACACACCCGGGAAATCGACCAGGGGTTGGTCCGGGCACAGGAGACGCGACGGATTCTCGATCGCCTGTATGGCTACGACATGTCCCAATTGCTGTGGCGGAAGGTCGGCAGTGGGACCTCGGCCGGCCGGGTGCAGAGCGTGGCGGTGCGGTTGATCGTTCAGCGGGAGCGGGAGCGAATCGCGTTCGTCAAAGCGACTTACTGGGACATCGACGCCGTGTTCCAAACCGGCAGCAACGAGTCACTGCCGGCGACCTTGACCCGGTACAACAACAAAAAAGTGCCGACGGGGAAGGATTTTGATTCCGAAACCGGCAAGCCGACCAAGCCCGACTTGCTGTTGCTCAGCGAGCAGGAAACCAACGAACTGGCCGAAAGGTTGCGGACCACCCCGTTCGCCGTTTCCAAGGTCGAGGTCAAGCCGTTTTCCGAACGCCCCCGAGCACCGTTCACCACCAGTACCCTGCAGCAGGAAGCCAACCGCAAGCTGGGATTTGGTGCCAAACGCACGATGGGTGCCGCCCAGAAACTGTACGAAAACGGTTACATCACCTACATGCGGACCGACAGCACGACGCTGTCCAAAGAGGCGATCTCGGCGGCCCGCTCGCTGGTCCAGTCCGTGTACGGCGAAAAGTACCTGCACCCGAGCGTGCGGGTGTACAAGGGCAAGGTCAAAAACGCCCAAGAAGCTCACGAAGCGATTCGCCCGGCCGGTACCAGCTTTCCGACCCCGGAATCGCTGCGGGGCCAGCTGGATTCGGATCAATTCCGGCTTTACGACCTGATCTGGAAACGGACGGTCGCCTGCCAGATGGCTGATGCCCGCAAGCAGCGAATCAGCGTGGTGATCGAGGGCGGCGGTGCTACTTTCACCGCCACCGGGACCAGCATTCTGTTTGAAGGTTTCCTGCGAGCTTACGTCGAAGGCAGCGACAACCCCGAAGCCGAATTGGCCGACAAAGAGCGGATTTTGCCCAATGTCGCCGAAAACGATCCGTTAGATCCCAAGTCGATGGATCCCAAGAGCCACACGACCCAGCCGCCGGCACGCTATACCGAAGCTTCGCTGACGCGGACGCTGGAAGAAAAAGGGATCGGTCGACCGAGTACGTTCGCTTCGATTATCGGGACGATCACCGACGAACGCCGGAATTATATCTACAAAAAAGGCAACGCGCTGGTCCCCAGTTGGCGTGCCTTTAGCGTCACGCGGTTGATGGAAGAGCACTTCGGGACGCTGGTCGATTACCAGTTCACCGCCGACATGGAGGACTTTTTGGACTCGATCAGCCGCAACGAAGGCGGTTCGGAAGAGTACCTGCGGCGGTTCTATTTCGGCGACGACGGCCCCGCCAGCGATGCGATCAAGCAATTGGCGGCCGACCACAACGTCGCGCTCAAGCCGCGGCTGGAAAAGAAGCTCGAAGAGATCGATCCCCGCGTGACCGCACGCTTTTTAATCGGGACGCCGACCGAGGGCGAGCACCTCGACGAAGTGTTCGTGCGGGTCGGCAAGTACGGGCCGTTCTTGGAACAGGGCGAACGCAAGGCGCCGATCCCAGAGGGCCTGCCGCCGGACGAGTTGGATTTGACCAAGGCGATCGAGTTGCTCGATGCCGGGCAGGTCGAAGAGGAGCCCTTGGGAACGCACCCGGAAACCGGGAAGCCGATTTACGTCAAAATCGGCCGCTTCGGCCCCTATGTCCAATTGGGCGCGCCCGACGACGAGGAAAAGAAAAACCAATCGCTGCTCAAGGGCATGGCGATCGAAGATTTGACGTTGGAGATGGCTTGCAAGCTGCTCGAGCTGCCGCGAACGCTGGGGAATTTCCCCGACAACGACCAGCCCATCCAGGCCTTTGACGGTCGCTATGGGCCTTACGTCAAATGCGAAAAGGAAACGCGTTCGCTACCCGACGGGGTCTCCCCGTTGGAGGTTACGCTCGACGAGGCGATCAAGTTGCTACGCGAGCCCAAGCGGCGTGGCCGGGCGGCGCCGAAGGAACCGATCAAGGTGTTTGAGGCCAAGTCGCCGGTGACCGAAGGCGAGGTCAAGGTGCTCGACGGTCGTTACGGTCCGTACGTGACCGACGGCGACACGAACGCCTCCCTGCCCAAGGGCGTCGATGCGAAGGAGCTGACGTTCGAGTCCGCGATCGATCTGTTGGCCGAGCGGGCCGCCAAGGGTGGCTCGAAGAAAAAGAAGAAAAAGAAGGCGACCAAGAAGAAAAAGGCGACGAAAAAGAAGTCGACCAAGAAGAAGGCGACGAAGAAAAAGGCTACCAAGAAGAAGGGTGTCAAGAAGAAGGCCTAGCTGGAAGCCTGTCCCACATCGAAACGCACTACTCGGCGGGCCAAAAAGTGACTAAACTTCGCGGCCCCACCGAAAACATCCAAACATTTTCTTACCCCCATTCACTTTCTGGAGTTCCCTATGCCAAGTGGCATCGAACGAGTCCGCGAGATCAAACGCCTTCGAACCCGCCGCAAAAAAGTCGCCAAATTGCTGGCCCGAGCCAAGGCCGGAACGATGGACAAGTCGGAAGTGGTCCGAAAACTGAAGCGATTGACGCCCGGTGCGGATGTGATCATCGAGCGTGAAGGCCTGAAGTCCTAAGTCGTCGCGCCGATCGGCTTTCCTGTCGCGGCCATCTCGTGACCTGTGCCGCCGCAGGACTCTTCACTCGCCCCCCCCTGTCCCGCCGCGAGGCTGTCTTTGGCTCTCTCGCGTTCGGCATGGCGGTTTGCGATCCTGTCGTCACCGTCATTGCACGCGTCAGCCGAGATTTCTCGGCGACGTCTCTGAACCACGCTTCGGCTTGAGGCGTACCTGACGCTTGACGTCTATCCCGACCCCTACCCCCACAGACGAACATGACAACGACGGAACAGCGGCGTCCGATGATCGAAGCGGACGGACTGAGTAAGTTCTATGGTCCGTTCGCGGCGGCCCGCGAGGTTACCTTCTCGGTCTTGCAGGGCGAACTGGTTGCGTTTCTCGGCCCCAACGGTGCCGGAAAGAGCACCACGATGAAGATGCTGACCGGCTACATCGCACCGAGCGAAGGTGAGGCGCGGATCGCCGGGCACAACATGATGGATGACCGCATCGAGGGCAGTCGTCATCTGGGCTACCTGCCCGAAAGTGGTCCGCTGTACATGGAAATGACGCCTTCGGGGATGCTCGACTTCTTCGCCGAAGCGCGGGGATTGGTCGGGGCCAAGAAGCGGGACCGTGTCGAAGCGGTCGTCGAGATCTGTGACCTATCGTCGGTGATGTACAAACCGATCAGCAAGCTTTCCAAGGGATTCAAGCAACGGGTCGGGATGAGCCAGGCCTTGTTGCACGATCCGGACGTGTTGATTTTGGACGAGCCGACTGCGGGTTTGGACCCCAACCAAATTCGCGGCGTCCGCAAGACGATGCGGAAGCTGGCCGAGACGAAGACGATTCTGCTGTCGACCCACATTTTGCAAGAGGTCGAAGCGATGGCCAACCGCGTCGTGCTGATCAACGAAGGACGTTTGGTCTATGACGGCGACGTCCAAGGATTGCGTGAACACGGCAACGACGATTTGGATCAAGCGTTCCATCAGTTGACGCAGTTCGACGCGTAGTGCACGTGTGGGGTAGGCTTCCAGGCTCGTCGGTGCCGCATTGACAGGCTGGAAGCCTCTCCCACGAATGACGAGCTGAAAGCCTCTCCCCACATATTCCCACCCCACACCTTCTCTGCCCGATTCGCTATGAACCCCAACATCGCCGCGTTGTTGAACCTGGTCGTCATGGATGCCATTTTTCTGTGCATCGTGTTGGCCGTTTTCGGTCTGGTCGCCGGAACCAAACGCGCCGCCTTTGCGGTCATGAAACGCAATTTCGTCGGCTACTTCAGCAATCCGACCGGCTATGTGTTTCTATGCATCTTCGTGTTCTTGACCTCCGTCGCTGCGTTTTGGCCTTATGAGTTTTTTAATCAAAACCTGGCAACGCTGGATCAGCTGAATTACTGGTACCCGCTGATCATGCTGGTGTTCATTCCGGCGATCACGATGAGCATCTGGGCCGAAGAGCGGCGGGCGGGGACGGACGAGTTATTGCTGACGTTGCCGGCCGACGATTTCGACATCGTGATCGGCAAATACATGGCCGCCGCGGCGATCTTCACCGCGTCGCTGTTGTTCTCGCAGTTGAGCACCTTTGTCACGCTGACGATTCTGACCGACGGCGGTCTGGACACCGGGCTGATCTTCACCACGTACATCGGGTACTGGTTCGTCGGGGTCACGATGATCGCGATCGGGATGGTCGCGTCGTTCTTGACCGGCAACCTGACCGTCGGATTTATCTTGGGCGCGTTGTTCAACGCACCGCTGGCGTTCGCTTCGCTGGCCGACTCGGTCGTCGGCAGCGGCGAGGCGGTGTTCGGGATCAACTTTGCCGAACTGATCAAAGAAAGCGGCATCGCCCGACCGTTCGACGATTTCGGCCGCGGTGTGATCAGCACGTCCTCGGTGATTTACTTTGTCCTGGTCACCGTGGTCGCGCTCTACATGTGCATGGTGCTGATCGGTCGTCGTCACTGGACCGGCGGCAAAGATGGCAACACCATGGCGTATCACTATCTGGGCCGGATCATAGCCCTCGTGGTGGTCACCGCCAGCGCGGTCGTCTTGTTCCGCAACCGCGACATCGTTCGCCACGACATGACCGAAGGCCAGGTCAGTTCGCTGGCCCCGGCGACGACCAAGTTGATCCAGAACCTGGAGTCCGATCGTCCGATCAAGATCGATGCGTACATCAGCAAAGACATTCCCGAGATGTACGCCCGGACCCGCTACGAGTTGGTCAACTTGTTGAAAGAGTTTCAAAGCGAAGCGGCCGCCAGCGGGCGAACGATCGAAGTCAATCTGTTTGATGAAATCGATTTGTTCAGTGACGAAGCGGCCGAGGCAGCCGATCGCTTCGGGATCGAGCCGGTCACGCGAATGGTTCGCGAGCAAGGTTCGTATCAGCAAAAGCGGATCATCATGGGGGCCGCGTTCCGGGCTGGCCTGGAAAAGGTCGTCGTGCCGATTTTCGAGTACGGCATTCCGGTCGAATACGAACTGGTTCGATCGATCAACACCGTCGCACGCGGAGAACGCAAACGCGTCGGCATCGTCCGCACCGATGCCCAGTTAATGGGCGGCATGTCGATGGCCGGCATGCAAATGCGACCGATCGAAAAGCACCCGTTGGTTGATGAGTTGAGCAAACAGTACGAGGTCGAAGAGGTCAGCCTGGAGGCCCCCATCAGTCCCGGCGTGTACGAGGCGTTGTTTGTGGTTCAGCCCTCCTCGCTGGCGCCGCCACAGTTCGAGCGACTGCTCGAGGCGATCAAGGCGGGCGTGCCCACGGCGGTCTTCGAAGACCCGCTGCCCTACGCCCGTCAAGACATCACGGCAACGGGAGAGCCCAAGCAGCAACCCGGCGGCATGTTCGGGATGGGCGGCGGCGGGCAGCAACCCAAGGGTGACATTCGCGAGCTGTGGGACATCTTGGAACTGAAAAGCACGGGCTCGCCCGGCGTCCAGTATTACAACAGCGACATCGTTTGGCAGGATTTTAATCCCTATCCGAACCTGGACATGAACGTCGATCCGTTCTGGTCGTTCATCGATGAAAACGCCCCCGGTGTCGAGCCCGGCCAGGCCCTCAGCGCCGCCAGTCCGATCACCGATGGGCTCCGCCAGGTGTTGGCACTCTACGCCGGAACGATTCAGCCGGCCGACAGTCCGACGTTGACGCACACGCCGTTGTTGGTCACCGGAACGGCCAGCGGAACGCTGCCGGTCACCAAACTGGTGCAGTTGATGCAGACCGGGATGGAGGGATTGTCCGGTGCCATCGAAGGTCCGTCGCCAAACCAGGTTTTAGCGATGACCGTCGAAGGCAAGCCGTCCGCCGCCGATCCGTCGGCCGGGGCAGACGGCGAATCCGGAGTGGACGAAAACCCGATCCGCGTCGCTTATGTCGCCGACATCGATCTGATGTTGCCCGTGTTCCTGCAGATTCGTGCCGACCCGAATCAAGCAACCGATCTGCGATTCCAATTCCAAAACGTCACCTTCTTGCTCAACACGATCGATTGGTTGACCGGAGAGACGGACTTTATCGACGTTCGTAAACACGAACCGATCTTCGCCAGTTTGAAGATGATCGATGCGGTGAAGGAAACCGCCAGCATGGATGTCCGCGCCAAACGAAAGGAGTTTCAGCGGCAATCCGAAGAGGCGATTCGTGAGGCGGAGGAAGCCCGAGATGAGCAGCTCAAGGAATTGCGAGAGGAAGTCGCCGAGTTGCAGAAGAAGAGCAAGGACGGCAGTATCCCCAGGCCGCTGATCGATGCCAAGTCGATCGAATACCAGACAAAGTCCGAACGCTTGCAACGGGCGCTCGCGGTCAAACGCGAGAAGTTCGAACGCGAAGCCGAGCGGAACATCGCCAAGATTCAACGCGAGTCCGACCAGCAGGTCACGGCGATCCAAAACAAGGTCAAAGCCTATGCGGTTGCGTTGCCCTGCATCCCGCCGCTGATCGTCGGCGTCGTCGTGTTTGCCTCGCGCCGATTGCGAGAGCGTGAAAACATCAGCAAGTCGCGGCTGAAATGATTTGATCCCGGCGTCGCGGTCTTATTCGGCCGCACGCACTCACCCTTCCATACAAACGTCAACAAGTTCGTTACGAGAGATTTGACGGTGAACGAAACACAAAAGACCGGAATTTTCTGGGGCGTCGCTGCCGTGGTGGCATTGATCGCTGCGATCGTCTCCTGGCCTTCGTCCAACAACGATGACGGGGGGAATATCGGCAGCGTGATCGGGACCCCGCTGTTTTCCGAATTCAAAGATCCGCTGACCGCGGCCAGTTTGAAGATCGTCACCTTCAACGAAGCCCAAGGTGAACTCAAGAATTTTGAGGTCCGAAAGGACGCCGAGTCCGGACTGTGGACGATTCCGTCCAAGGGCGGCTACCCGGCCGACGCGATCGAGCAAATGCGCGACTCCGCCAATGCCCTGGTCGGTCTGGACGTCTTGGACGTGCCGACCGACAACCCCGAAGATCACGCCGGGATGGGGGTGGTGGAGCCCAAGCTCGAGGATCTGGAGCCGGGCGATGAAGGGGTCGGACGACTGGTCACGTTCAAGGACAGTTCGCAAAAGGTGCTGGCATCACTGATCGTCGGCAACGAAGTCAAGGGACAGGAAGGCCAGGTCTATGTTCGCAAGCCGGGGCAAGACCCGGTCTATGTGGTCAAGCTGGACGACACGCCGCTGTCGACCGAATTCCAAGAGTGGATCGAAGAAGACCTGTTGCAGCTGAGCAGCATCGACATCGAGAACGTCGAACTGAAGGACTACAACGCTTCACTGGGCTTGCAAGGCGTTTCGTTGACGAAGAATTACGACGTCGAATTGGCCAAAGACAACACCACGTGGACGCTGACGGCGCTGAAGGAATACGACAAGACCAATCCGTTGGCCGAACCGACCCTGGTTCCGGTTGAACCGGGGAAAGAACTGAACTCGCAGAAGTTAAACGACCTCGCCAACGCGCTGGACGATTTAAAGTTCGTTGACGTCAATCGCAAACCCGAAGGCATCAGCGCCAACCTGAAGGCCGACAAGGACTTTGCGGCCGACCAAGAAGCCGCCAATCAGCTCGCCGGGCGGGGGTTCATTCCGGTGCCGCTGGGCCCCAATCGCGAAATCGAAATCCTGTCCGCCAACGGCGAACTGACGGCGACGACCAAGGATGGCGTCAAGTACATCTTGCGATTCGGCAACATCAGCGGGATCGCCGACGATAGCAAGGGCGGTGACAAAGACGACGCCTCATCGGCCGACGAGGGCGATGTCACTGGCGGGGTCAATCGTTACTTGATGGTCAGCACGGTCGTCGACGAATCGAAATTCCCCGTGCCAGAACTGAAACCGATCCCCCAAACGCTGGAAGAATTGGACGCGCTCGACAACCCGGCGCCGCCGGCGGACGAACCGTTGCCGACGGAACTGAACCCGGCCGAAGAGACCGCCCCGGCCGAAGAGACCGCCCCGGCGACGCCGGAAATGAAAGAAGACGATTCGGAAGCGGAGGCGGAAGCACCGGCGACCGAAGAGCCAGCCGACTCGAAGGAAGAGGCGGAAACGGAAGAGGCCGTGAAAGAACAGCCTGCGGCGGAATCGCCCGCTGAGAAAGACGGCGAAGAAGAAGCGAGTCCGGAAACGGAGCCGGCCGGGCCCGAATCAACCGAATCCGCTGGCTCTGGCGACGACGTCGAGCCTGCGGCGGGTGAGACCGATGCCAGCGGCGAAGGCGAATCGACCACGGTCGGTGAAGCCCAGGAAGAAGCCGTCGAGCAAGCGTCTGATGAAACGCCCGCAAAAGGCGACGAAGTGGCGGCGACTGACGCGGCTGACACCGAAAACGCTGAAGCCACCGAGCCCGCTGCCAAGTCGGGTGGAAAGCTGGGGCCGGCTGCCAGCGATGCACCCCCAGCCGAAGTCGAAGAAACCGAAGAGGAGAAGCTGGAGCGGTTGGCCGCGGTGCAAGAAAAGATCACCAAGGAAAACGAACGCAAGCTGGAAGAACGAAAGGAGAACCTGCAGCAGGCTCGACTGACCAGTCAGGCTCTCAACGCGCGGTTCGCCGACTGGTACTACGTGATCCCCGAAGCGACCTATTCGAAGCTGCGGATCAGTCGCGAAGAGTTGTTCGACACGTCGGGTCAGTCATCACCCAATCCGGCCGCCATGCCGCCGGGAATGCAGAACATGCAGTTCCCCGGGTTTCAAGGGAATTAGCAACGGTCGGTTAATTAGTGGGGTAGTGGACGAGGTTACGAGTCCCAGCGCGAGGGACTCGTAACCTCGTCCACTACGAAATCCGACAATGATTGATCGCGCGTTGTTTAGTGATTGCGGCGCTGGCCGGATTGCATAGGACAAATAGGACCTATAAGTCAAATAGGTCCTATTCGTCTGCTTTCTCCCCTATCCCACTCGTTTTCCGCTAGCTACTACTTGGCCGCGGCGAAGCGGGCGGCGACGGCGTCCCAGTCGACGACGTTCCAGAACGCGCTGATGTAGTCGGGGCGACGGTTTTGGTAGTGCAGGTAGTAGGCGTGCTCCCAAACGTCCAAGCCCAGGATCGGCGTGCCGCTGATGCCGGCGATTTCGGCGCCCATCAGCGGGCTGTCTTGGTTGGCGGTGCTGCCGACCTTGAGCGTTCCGCCGTCGACGTACAGCCAAGCCCAGCCGCTACCGAAGCGGGTGGCTGCGGCGTTGTTGAACTGTTCCTTCATCGCATCCAGGCTGCCGAAGGTGGAATCGATCGCCGCGGCCAGGTCGCCACCGGGGCTGCCGCCTTTTCCGGGGCCCATGATGGTCCAGAACAGCGAGTGATTGGCATGTCCGCCGCCGTTGTTTCGCACTGCGCCTTGCTTGTCGGCGGGCACGCTGGCCAGATCCGCGATCAGGTCTTCAATCGACTTGGATCCCAGGTCGGTCCCTTCGATCGCCGCGTTGACCTTGGTCACGTAGGCGTTGTGGTGCTTGCCGTGGTGGATCTCCATCGTCTTGGCGTCGATGTGGGGTTCCAGGGCGTCCAGGGCGTAGGGAAGTTCGGGTAGTGAGTAAGCCATAGCGAGCTTTCTCCGAGTAGAGGGTGGTATGTTTAGTGATTCGTCTCGCGTTGATTTCATCCCACACTTGGGGGCGAGACCTCTCTCCAAAACGATAACGACCGTGGCAACCGTGCGCAAGAGGGTCGTGGCGACTGGGGACCAGCGACAGATGATTTGCGAGCGCGCTGGTGTCTAGGCTTTAGCCCAATACCGC
>NZ_JANZKV010000253.1 GCF_025060895.1 Stieleria sedimenti
GCTGCAGAGCAGCGACCGGGGATCGCCCCGTTGCGGCAATGCACTCCGCGTCAGTATTTGGGAAAGATGTCCGGGGTTGGGAAGCGGTCTTCGTGGCGGAAGCTTCCATCGCCCAGAAACTCTTCTCGGGGAAGGTTCACCTCGGGCCAACCCGCCGGACGGACGCGAACGACTCGTCCCGGACGGATCCCCTCAATGACCAGGTCCGTCTCGAAGCGGATTTGAATGCCGCTGCTGCCCAGGGGGACGTCGCCCGTCGCCTTCACGACGTCCAGAATGGGGCCTTTCGACGCCATGTGGGCAGGTCCGTAGTTGCCGCCGGCATGCTTCAATGTGTTTTCCGATGCGTTCATCGCGGCCTGTTTCCCTTTCTGGAAATCGGCGTAAAGCGAGGCGTCCATGCCACCGAACAAGGTGGCGGTCACGGTCGCGTGGCCGAACTTGCCATACTCGACGGCATCAATCCAAGCGGGCATCCAGCGGCTGCGGATAAAGGCCTTGTGCGTCTCAGCCTGTTGGTCGGCGGCGCGCCCGATTGCGGTGTCATCCAGCCAGATGTCTGAGACATGAAACCGAGTGAAGACACTCGACGGCGTGGGTTTCCAGGTGATTCCCAGCTGTGCGGCCTGGTCACTGAGCATCTGCTTTCCGCTTGCCGGCCAAAGCCCTTCGGCGATCAAATCCTTGACTCCCAAACATTCGCGGCCACGCCAGATTCGGGTGGCGGCATCAAACGTCATCGTTTCCTCGGCCGGCGTGCCGTCCCCGCCTTCCTTCGGTTGGCGGCTGGCAACGATCCGCCCCTCGTGGTTGTCGACGTCAATCTCTTTCAGCTTCCATCCCAATCCCTCGCGAAGGCAGTGGCTGAGTTCGTCTTCGAGCAGCAGGACGTGGTTCTCGGCCGGCGCGATCCCGGCGCCGCTGTAGCCGGCCGTTTTCTTTCGGTTGTCGATCGGAAGCACCGGCACGGCGGAGAGCGTCGGGTCGGGCGGCAGGAATGCCCGGACGTGCAACACGGTGCCGAGCGGGATGTCCCGAAGATCCGCCGGTGCACCGCGATACCGCACCACACCATAGGGGAGCATCGCGAAGGGGTGTGGCGGGTTTCGAAAATACGTGCCCGCCCCTTGCACACGAATGCTGCCGCGGCGATTGACATGATCCACGAACACCAGTTCGCCGCGATAGGCGTGTGCCTTTTCCAAGGGAGGAAACGAGCCCACCGTGGGGCGAAACGGTTCATCTGCGATGGCTGTTCCCACGCTCAAAACAACACTCAGCCACAGTGCCGAGTGTAGTCTTGAACAGAGAGGCTGAGTGGAAGGCATGGCGGTTAGCGGTTAGCAGTTAGCGGTTAGCGGTTAGCAGTTAGCAGTTAGCAGTTGGCAGTTGGCAGTTGGCAGTTAGCAGTTAGCAGTTGGCAGTTAGCAGTTGGCAGTTAGCAGTTAGCAGTTCTGGATTTGCGGCTAATAGCTAATAGCTAATAGCTAACAGCTAACAGCTAACAGCTAACAGCTAACAGCTAACAGCTAATCGCTCCTCACACTTCAATGACTGAATTGCTGTCACCGAACGTGTCCGTCTCCACTCCCATGCGTTGTGCCATCATTGCGAGGAGATTGCTCATGTGTGCGTCTGGGTTCGCGGGCCGACTGCACAGCGCGTAGTGCTCGCCGGGCTTGTCGAGTTGATAGCCATTGAAGTGGCCCTGATTGAAGTCGAGATGGCGGCCGTGCTGGAGGCCGAGGTCAGAACCGCCGGCGAGCACCAGCGGCAGGTTGGCATTGCCGTGGCTGTGCCCGTAAGACATGCCGCTGCCGAACAGTGCCATCGTCGAGCCCAACAGCGGCCGTCCGTCGAGGTCCTTGGTCTCCTGCAGCCGCGAGAGAAAATAGCCGTACTGCTCGATGGCGAAGGTGTCGTAGTTGGTGAGTTTTTCGATGTAGCCGGCATCGCCGCCGTGGTGGCTGAGTTGATGCCGAGACTCCGTGATGCCGATTTCGGGAATCGCGATCGCCTGGCCTTCGCCCCCCAGACTGAAAGTGGCCACGCGGGTCACGTCGGTCTGAAAAGCCAGCACCATGAGGTCATAGACCGTGCGGAAATAGTCACCCGCTTGGGTGTCAGGGATGTCACGGTCGGTGCGTTTGCGGTCGGCGTCGGAAATGGGGGGCAGCGGCGTGTCGAGCCAGGCATCGGCGCGCCGCGTGCGAATCTCCGCCTCTCGGACCGAACTGAGGTATTGGTCCAGACGCCCCTTGTCAGCCGCTCCCATCTTCTGCTCCAGCCGGCGCACTTCGGCGAGGTTGTCGTCAAGGACACTGGCCTTACGACGCAACGCCCTTCGCTGAGCTGCAATGCCGCCTTTCGGCTCCTCGAACAGCGACGCAAAGATTTCACTGCAACGACGCATCGGCGGAAGCTGAACGCCATCGGCCGTCCAGGCGAGCGACTCCTGCGTGATCGCAATTTCCATCGACGGGTAACGGGTGTGCGGAGCGGTGACTTCGGCCATCTTCTGGTCCACCGAGATCGTGTTGCGGTCCGAGGGACCGAGTTTTCCACCGGTCAGCCAGATCTTGATGCAGTTGTGGTGGTGGCTGAGGCTTCCCGGGTGATGCAAGCCGCTGATGGGTGTGATGACGTCACGATGCTTCTCCAACGGCTTGAGCGAACGGGAGAACTGGTAGCCTTCGCCCGGTGTGGTGATCTGATAATTCAGCGAATGAACACCGTTGGCGAGGTAGATGAACGCGCTGCGTCGCGGCGATGCGGACGCCTGCTCGGCCGCCCGTAACGGGATCATGCATTCCAGCAATGGCAGTGAAATGCAAGTGCCCAAGGCACGCAGTGCATGCCGGCGGTCGATGCGCCAGGACTGAGAGAGAAAATGAGACATAGCGGTTAGCGGTTAGCGGTTAGCGGTTAGTAGCAGGCTTTACCCCGGCAGGGGTTGCAGCAAGTAGCCGGTGGTCGCCTTAGCGCACCACCGGAATCGTTGCATCAATTACGGATTGACCCCGGATGGGGTCACAGCACTCATACGCTGCGACCCTTTCGGGGTCGATTTGGACTGTCCTTATCCATTCCGGCGGTGTTCGCTTCGCTCGACCGCCGGCTACTTTCTGCCATCCCATTCGGGATGCAAAGAGGTGGGTCAACCTAAGGTTCGTGGATAAAACATCATATTCTCTGGCTAACAGCTAACAGCTAATTGCTAATTGCTAACAGCTAACAGCTAATTGCTAACAACTCCCTTCACCGCTTCCTCATCAGTTCCGACAGAGCCACCGCGCGGACGATGTCTCGAATTCGATCGTCGCTCTTCTTCGCTTCTTCTTCGATCGCATTGAGATCCTCTTGATCATCGACGGTGAGGACGCGTCGGAGGGCGTAGGTGCAGAGGTGTTCGATGAAGGCCCGCGCGACCTTGTCGCGGTCGTCCAGCAGCAGCCGTTTGAACTCGACCGAATCGGTGAACGGGCGGCCGTCGGGCATGACGCCCGAGGCATCCACCGATGGGTCGTCTCCGGTCCCGGCTGCGACGCGTTCGTGCGTCCTCCATTGGCCGATGGCGTCATATTGGTCAAAAGCGAATCCGAGCGGATCAATGCCTCGGTGACAGGCGGCACAACTCGCGTTCTGAGCATGGGCGGCAAGCTTCTGACGGATGGTCGCCTTGGGACGCTGCGGCGGATTCGGTTCAATCGGATCGACGTTGGCCGGCGGTGGCGGCGGGGTTTTGTTGAAGATCGCTTCGCTGACCCAGACGCCGCGATGCACCGGGCGGTGGCGGGTTCCGTCGGACGTCAAGGCGAGCACCGCGCCCATCGTGAGCAGACCGCCGCGATGGTCGTCGGGCGTCAGCGAGACGCGTTGGAAGCCGCTGTGGGTCGGTTCCGACAGCCCGTAGAAATCGCAGAGCCGGGCGTTGGCCATCGTCCAGTCGGAACGCAGGAAATCGTCAATGGGCAGGTTTGTCGCGAACATCTCGCGGAAATACTCGACCGGCTCGGCCCGCATGCTCGCCTCGAGCCAGTCGTCGTAGTCGGGGTAGAGTTGTTTGTCGGGCGGGAACATGCCGACGCGGTGCAGTTGCAACCACTGCCGCGAGAAGTCATCGATGAAGCGTTCAATGCGGTCGTCCGTCAGCATGCGGTCCACTGCTTTCCCCAGCCCTGCACCGTTCAATTGGCCGCTTCTGGCGGCCGTAAAGAGGCCGTCGTCGGGCATCGAACTCCAGAGGAAATACGAAAGCCGCGAAGCCAGTTCCCAGTCCGTGAGGCGTTCACGGGGCTCGGGATCGCCCTCGACGAGATAGACGAAGTTACGGGACGTCAGCACGCCCTGCATCGCGATCCGAAAGGCCTCGGTCGCCGTTTCGCCCGCCTCGCGTTCGACGCCGAACGATTGTAGATAGTGCTCCAGTTCGCGCTTCTTCACCGGGCGCCGCCACGCGAGTTCGGCGAATCGCTGCAAATGCTCCGCGACTCCTTCGGCAGTGGCATCATCAGGCGGCAGCACGCCCTCGCGGCGAGTGCGTTCCGCCTCGGTTTGCAGCGGCCCTTCCCACTCGATCCAATCGAGCAGCACGGTGGAGAAGATGCCATTGCCTTTGTCGTCGAACATTTGCGGGGCGTTCGGATTCAGAAGAAGGGTCTCACTGCTATGCGTAAAAATGTACGACCGACTGGCGATCGCATTGCGGAAGGCGGCACCGCCCCTACGGTCCACCCCATCGGTCGCGACCACGCAAAAATGCAGCGTCGTCGGCATTTCGAGAAACACCTCGAACTCATAGACCTGCGGGTTGTCCTCTGGTGCCGTGATGTCAAATTCGATGAGCCCGTCGACCGTCTCCTCGCCGGTTCGCGTGCCAATGCTGAGGTGAGCCGGCTGGCCGCCGGGCGGACGGATCCCGCTGGCTTGCAGCCGCATGCGATAAAGCCCGCTGTGTTCCGGACCGGTCTTTCCAAACCAATTGGACGAGAGCGCATTCTGAACCCGGCCGGGAAAGAGCAAGAATCGCAGCGGACGCTTGATACCAAACCGGTCCAGCGTTTCCTGCTGGACCTTCCCGCCGCCGTAACGCAACTCCGCTGCCGTTTTGCGGACGATGCGAGCGTCGGCGGATGTGGCAGAAAACGCTCGATCGAGCACGATGTCCGCGGCGCGGTAGTAGCGGTCGATATGCGACGGCGACAGCGAAAGCTCCGACCCGATGCGCTCAAAACCTCGCCACAGCGTGTCCTCGTTCAGCTCCCCCGGCTTGAAGGGATCGTAGCGCACCCCGAGCAGGTCATAGACCGTGTTCTGGTATTCCTTGCGGCTGAGCCGATAGTGCGCCACCGCCGGCCGGGCCGCCATCCGCGCCGCGCGACCGTCCTTGAGCCGTGCGTCGAGACTCGTCACGAACGCTGCAATCTCATCCTGAGTCGGCTGCGGCTGGTCCTTCGGAGGCATTTCGCCACTGTTGACCTTGTCGAGCGTCTCGGCCCAATGGTGTGAGTCCAGGCCGGCCTTAAAATCTCGCGACAGCCGGTCGATCCGCAGCTCGCCTTCATCCTCCTGTGAGCCATGGCAGCGGACGCAATGCTTTTTCAGAAACACCTCAAAGGGTTCCGCGGCGGACGCCATCGCTGAGACGGAAACGGATGCAATGACAACCAGAAGAAAACGAACCGTCACTCGTTCAAACCATTGCACATGGACACCGTCAAACGCACGTTTCGCACGTGAACTGACCCAACGACCATCACCCGCATGCACATCGTGCGCGAACGCATTCATTCGACCATTCATGCAATCTCTCTCGAATCACGTGTCCATCGACGTCGGTCGAGTCGGTGCTCAAAACCGTTGTGGTAGGCGGGGCAACTGTGGTAGGTGGGTAAGCGACGGACGGAAAATCAAGGTCGTCGCGTGGACGTTGCCACCGCCCGGCGGCGGCAACGACGCAGCAGTGGACAGTATAGACGGTCCTTGAGGACGCGTTGCGAAGTCCCCCACAGTCCCCCACTGGCGATCGCTCGAACTCGTCCGCCAATCCCCCATCAGGAATTCTCGCGGCGGGAAATCCATCGCGGCCGGCGGATTTCCTGCCGCCGGATCCGCTGTCACTGCGTTTTCAGCCACCAAAAATCGATTGATCGGGTTGGTACGTTTTTTGCCTACTCTCGGCGCTCCTTCGCCAGGGCAGGCTGATCCGTCTTGATACGAGCAACACGACGATCCGATCAGACTAGCCCACCTAGGTGAAGACCGACGTGTCAAACGCCCCGTCAACCAGTCCTCTCTCAGCCAGGAAACCTTTCGTGCAATCTGATCGACTCCTCAGCTTCGTTACCAAACGTGTTTCGACCCGCATGGCGGGCGTGTTCCTTGCCGTCGGTTTCCTTGCCGTCGGTCTGGTGATCCCTGCGATCGGCCAGGACCGTCCGGCGAACGGGAACGCCCCCCAGTCACCCGAGCAAACGAATGCGGCAATTGACGAAGCGGTTTCGTTGGGGATCAGCTTTTTGAAGAACCGTGGGCAATCCGCCGACGGATTCTTTAGCCCCGAAAGCGGTGTCGCAGTCACCGGATTGTGTGTCCGCGCGATTCTGGAGAACCGTCCGACCGAGGTTGACTCGCCTGCCGTCAAGAAGGCTTTGCAGGTGATCCTGGATCACGTCCAACCCGATGGCGGAATTTACGTGAAAGGGTCCAGACACCGAAACTATGAAACGTCGGTCGCCGTCGGGGCACTGGTCGCGGCCAACCGAGACGATCGCTTTGACAGCCAACTCAAACGAGCCGAAGCGTTTTTGAAAGAGATTCAATGGGACGAAGGCGAGGGCGTCACGCCCGCGGATCCGGCCTACGGCGGAGCCGGATACGGCAGCCACTCCCGTCCCGATCTCTCCAACACGTCGTTCATGATCGATGCACTGCGGGACTTGGGCAACGATGCCAACGACGAAGCGATCAAAAAGGCGTTGATCTTCGTCTCAAGGTCACAAAACCTGGCCGGCCATGGAAATGATTTGCCGCATGCCACGGCCGAAGGTGATGGCGGGTTCTACTACACCCCTGCCGCCGGCGGTGAAACCAAAGTGGTTGGAGGGGACACGCGCGACGCTGGCGGCGGACTTCGCAGCTACGGATCCATCTCCTACGCGGGATTCAAAAGCCTGATTCATGCCGGGTTAACGGAATCCGATCCACGTGTGATCGCCGCCATGAACTTTATCCAAGACCACTATTCACTGACCGAGAATCCGGGAATGGGACAGGCCGGGCTGTACTATTACTACCACACTTTCGCCAAAGCGCTCCACGCCGCCAAGATCCGCGTGCTAACCGACGCCGATGGCAACAATCATTTTTGGAATCGAGAGCTCGTCATGACGTTGACCGACGTCCAACAAGACGACGGATCATGGGTCAATCGAGCAAGCGATCGGTGGATGGAAGGAAACCGAAACCTTGTCACGGCATACTCGCTGTTGGCGTTATCCTATTGCCGGGAATGACGACGCCCAGCCTCCTCGGTCCCTGCGCTGCCGTATCAGCCTTTGAGGCAGTCACCGGGTCACCGGTTTAGATTCCACCAAGTGATCGACAGTTGCAGCACGGTCGCAATCGAGACCCAGACAAAATACGGCAGCTGTGCCGCGGCAACCCACCGGTAGTGTTTCCACACCGCCACCATCATCCAGATGATCGCTGCCCAGACGATCAGGATGTCGAGTGCGGCCAACGGTAGGTTTCGCAGCCCGAACTGAATGGGCGTGAAGACCAGGTTGGCAATCCGGATTGAGCCCCGTACGCTGGCGACCCAACGCAGCGAAACTCACTCGGGGCAGATCCGTCACACCCATCGCAGTATAGATCGGTTTCCCCTGACGCTGATCATTGGCACCGTTTCACACCTGGCAATGACCTCGCCTTTCGCTTGCACACGGGTCGTCGGAATCAACCTGTTGCCTTGATACGGAAAGAAATCGGAGGTCATTTTCGGAGGCGAGGTTGTGGAGAACACACGCAGCCACGGACGCCCTTGTCCTCTTCGCGGCCATCGTGGTCGCGAAACGTCCATCGCCCCATCTGGCGACGACGATTTAGGCCACGAAACTCGCCGCAAATCACTTTGGCACGACAATCGCATTAGCGGCAGAAGCACTCGAAAGGCGGTGACGTTCGCGGCCACGAGGCCAACCATTTCACCCTTGGAGAATGCCATGTTGGGCTGGGCTTTGACCTTTTTGATTATCGCTTTGATCGCTGGTGTGCTCGGCTTTGGCGTCGTTGCCGGAACCGCTGCGACGATCGCAAAACTCCTGTTCATCGTGTTCCTGGTCCTATTTATCATCGGACTGGTGATGGGACGACGCGGACCCGCCGTTTGAGCACCGTCCCAAGCGGTACCGGGCAAGAACTCTAGCAGACAGGATACCGTGAATGGCAAACCGCAAATCCGATCTCGCAACCATTGCGTCGGTGGCACAATTGCTCGCGACGGTCTTAATCGTCGCGGCGCTTTACTTTGCCCGCGATGTCTTCATCCCGTTGGCACTCGGACTACTGCTTTCGTTCTTGCTCAGCCCCATCGTGAATCGATTAGGGCGGATGGGCGTACCGAATCTCACGGCGGTTGTGACGACCGCTGCACTGGCTTTTATCCTGCTTGCGAGCGGGTTTACCTTGATCGCTCGGGAACTGACCACGCTGGTCGGTGATCTCCCCAGACACAAACACGAACTGGTCGCCAAAGCCAGGAGTCTTGGCGGGATGACGACCGGGGTAAGCGGTTCGCTGGGAGACCTCGCCGAGGAAGTAACCGAAGCGATCGAGGAGAGTGAAAACGGCCTGGGCGAGCCGCCGGATGAGGTATCGTTTTGGGAAAAGCTATTGCCTGGTCCGGCCCCGAACGCCGAAGACATCACGCACGATGGCACGTCCGCCAAAGCGCCGCTGTATGTAAAAGAGGTACAAGCCGACCTCCCGCTTGCCTCGTGGGCGACAACGGCCGGCACGGTCCTGGGTCCCCTTGCGACGGCCGGTTTGGTCAGCGTCTTTGCGCTGTTCATGTTGGTTCATCGCGAGGACTTGAGAGATCGAATCATTTATGTCGTCAGCCAAGGGAATTATGTCACGACGACCGAAGCGTTGGATGAAGCTGCGAGCCGCATCAGTCGCTACCTTATCGCCCAGTCCATCATCAACGCCTCCTACGGGTTCGTCCTCACCATCGGGCTCACCGTCATCGGCGTCACGATGACCGAGGACGGTAGTTTCCCCAATGCCATCCTTTGGGGCGTCTTGGCGACTTGCCTGCGATTCGTGCCCTATCTCGGTCCGACCGCGGCCGCGGTGTTTCCATTGGCACTCGCTCTATCGGTCTTTCCAGGCTACGGCGTGGCGTCAGCCGTGCTCGCTCTCATCATCACCATGGAATTGGTCAGCAACAACGTTCTCGAGCCGTGGTTGTACGGGACGAGCACCGGCATTTCGGCCGTTGCGGTGATCGTGGCGGCAGTCTTTTGGGGCTGGCTTTGGGGTCCAGTCGGCTTGCTGCTTTCGACACCGCTGACCGTTTGTTTGGTGGTGCTGGGCCGCTATGTCCCACGTTTTAAGGTTCTCTCGACATTGCTGAGTGAAGAGGTCGAGATCAAACCGTCAATGCGTCTCTATCAACGAATGTTGGCAGGCGACGAACACCGCGCCAGGGAGATGTTGAACGAACACACGCGCGAGAGTAGTTTGGATTCAACGTGCGATGAATTGCTGATCCCGATGGTCAAACGCATTCGGCGGGACCATGACGCGGAACACCTGACCGATGCCGACGCCAACCGCCTCCTTGCCATGGCGGGCGGTTTGATGGCGGAACTTCACCGGAGCATCGATTCGCGCGAAGAACCCTCCGACGATGAGATCGATCGTGCGAGTGTGGTCGACATGCCGAGCGTCGTCGGTTGCACGTCGCATCACTTCAGCGAACTGCTTGTTCTAAATCTGCTTCGAATCGGTGGATTGGGTCTTTTCGCACTCGATAGCATCGATGACGACATCCTCCCCCAGCAGGTCGGACAAGAAATCGCGCGACGCGATCCGGCGATAGTCGTCATTGTGGTGCTTCCCAAAGGCGGTTTCGTCCAAGCGAGGTACCTGTGCCGGTCCGTTCGCAACGAGGGCTACACCGGTCCGATCTTGGTTTCATGCCTCGGCAAGTTCAAAAACTTTGACAAATTGTTCGTCAAGTTTCGAAAGGCCGGCGCGACAGGCATGGCAACTTCGTATTCCCAGACACGCTCCAAAATAGAATCCATCTTGAACCGCCGCGACTCCGTGACCATGGTCTAGTGCTTCCCATGAGACTCACAGACAGGCCCCGATCATGAAGACCATCCTTCTCGTTGACGATCACGAAGACATTCGTGAGTTGATGACTCTGAAACTCCAGAGACACGGATATGCCGTCGTCACTGCGACCAACGGGCTGGAAGCGATTCTGGCAACGGCGCAGTCGGCTCCCTCACTCATCTTGATGGATGTCAACATGCCCGAGTTGGACGGCCTGGAGGCAACGATGCAAATCCGAGCGGCAGACCCAGTCAACCGAATTCCGGTCATCGCACTGACCGCATACGCGTTGCCCGGCGATGAGTCGCGAGCGATGGCGGCCGGTTGTGATGCGTTTCATCCAAAGCCCGTTGATTTCGAAAAATTATTCCGACAAATCTCTGACCTCATCGAAGATGCCGACCGCAACCGGATCGAAACCGCAAGCAACTCACAAGGAGAAACGGAAGCGACATAATACCGAATTCATGCCACTGCCCGTCGACTCCGCAGGTCTCTCCCGCCTCGTCGTCGCGGCAGAGGAGTCGTTTGCGGCGGCGGCATGGTGTTTGCTTGCACTTGTCGTGTTTCGTCTGTTCAATCGCGTCCACATTGCCCTGGTCGTGCCAGAGACGATGTCGGTGATGCAGCTCGACGAGATGGACCGGCGAGATGATTGAAACGACTTCCTGCCTCCAGCTCTTCGATTCGAGTCGATCAGCTGCTCAAGGCGAGTGAGAACTGGCATCGCCAGCGCCCTCATCGGACTGCAAGTAGTCCTCGATGTATAACCTCTCAACCATCGTTTTGCCGGCGGCGAGCAAGGGGGATGCGACAGCGGCACCAGTGAATCCGAACAACACGCCCATGATCGCTTGAAACGAGATCAGCAACGCCGGTGGCAGCGATGCAGCTTTCTGTTGAATCAACGGCGTCACAACATAGCTTTCGAAAAGTTGCAAGACGAAGTATCCGCCGACGACGGCTCCGACAATCCCGACGCCTTGTGGCAGCGCGAACAAAATTGCCAAGCCCAACGCTACTGCGGCTCCGATGTTGGGAATGAAGGTTAGTAAAGCGGTGAGAATGCCGAGCGTTCCCGCCATCGGAACTCCCAAAACAAGCAGCAGCAGAAACGCCCCCAATCCGGTTGCCAACATCGAACCGAAGCGGCCGATCAGCCACCGCCAAAGCGTCTCACTGGTTGAATCCAGCACCTCCGCAATCCGTTTTCGCTTCGGTTTGGGAACCAGACAAACAATGCCGTCGCGATAGGATCCGGGCGAAACGGCCAGGAACAAGCCGACGAAAAAGATCAGCAAGCTGTTAACGACCAACCCGAACGTCGTTCTGAACATCGCCCCGATCGAACCGGCAGCCTGCTTGACGGGTTCTGGAATGCTGTCGAGTTGGATTCCCGATTGCTGCGACGAACCGCTTTTCTTGTTGCTAGTTTTATTCTCCTCGCTACTTTGGAATCCACTGTCTGTTTTTTCCCCCGACTTGCTCCTGTCCGTCTCAACCTCGATCGCTGCAGAAACAACCGGTGTCGAAGCGAGCGTCGCTTCCAAAGCCGGATACTCTTCGATCAAATCGCGTAGTTCCTTCATCCCCTCGTCGATCTTACCGCTCGCCGCTTCGACTTGCTGATTGATCTGGACGAAGAAAAAAGACACCGTTCCGGTAAATACCAGCAACAAGGAAACAACCACGATCGACAACGCCCCGCGATAGCCGACGGGCGAGTGCGACGCAACCCGTCCGGCCAACTTCGTGAGGAACACGCCGAATAAGACGCCGAGAAACAAGATCAAGGCGATTTCGCTGGCGAGAACGAAAGCCGCAGCCAACGCCACGATGATCGTCAGTACGGTAATCGCGCGAATCAGGTTGACGGCGAGACGGGTGGTTGATTCACGATTCAATGTTGTCACTCAAAGAGGTGGGTGTGATCGCTTGGGAAGGCTTAACTTACATCGCGGATCGTATCGATCAATTCCGCTTTTCCATCTTACTCCGTCCCTTGATGCGAAGCTCAGCAGAACGTTCGCAACCGCAACCTGCTCAGCCTAGATGTTCATCTGGAAAGCCGGCAAGGCAGATACGCGAGAATCCAGGACGCCCGATTGGCACAACCTCTGCCATCGAAAACACAAAACCATGCAATCGAAACGCTTCGGTCGCTGGTTCCTACGACGCGTTCAACCGTAGACGGACGACACCCGTGGCGATGACGGGCTCGTCGTCACGTTTCCGCATGCGATTGGCGGCAGCACACGCGGTCACACGAAGCGACTCGCCGGTGTATCATCTATGGAACCACACCTTTCGGTCCGCGTCCTCGCCTTTTTCTGTTTCATGATGTCCCCTGCACGCTCGTCCGGGTGAAGGCCATCTCGCGTCGAACGAAGGGGTGTCCGCTGGAGTCAAGCGAACACGACTCGGGACCGGCGACCTGACCGCGATCCTCTTTCGTCATTGGAGCAAAAAAGCATGACTGATCCTTCAGCACCGATTGTGGTCGAGCACTCGTATGACGTGCCCAAGTCAACGGTCTGGAAGGCCATTACCGAACGGGAACAAATGGTGAATTGGTTTTTTGACAACCTCCCCGAGTTCCGGGCGGAGCCCGGATTCGAAACCCAATTTGACACCGACTCCGGCAGACGCGTTTTCCGACACCTCTGGAAGATCACCGAAGTGATCCCGGGACAAATCATCGTTTATGATTGGCGTTACGAAGGAATTTCGGGGACCGGCAAAGTGACCTTCGAAGTCTTTGAGGAGGGCGAAGGATCCCGGCTGCGAGTCACCAACGAAGGCATCGAGTCGTTTCCCAATGAGATGCCAGAATTCACGCGTGAAAGCTGTGAAGACGGATGGACCTACCTGCTGCAAACCAGTCTGAAGCAATACCTGGACGGCTGAAACTCCTCACACCGGTGGAACGATGATTCGGAAAGTGATGGCCGTCGCTGACATGATCTTGTACGTGCCCGTCGCCCTGCTGGGCGTCATGCTCGGCGGAATGCTGACCGGCGCCTCCTCGCAACCGCCGTCAGCGGATTACAATCGTGACTCAACATGACGTCGACTTCCCCACAAACCATGACAGAGGCCTCCCCGATGAGACCGGTTCTCCACACCGCCCTGATTGCGTTGTTGCTGTTGTTGACGCACGCTTGGCAGGCGACGCCTTGTGATGCCGCCGACCCACCCAACTTCATTGTCTTTCTGGCGGACGATCTCGGCTGGGGCGACCTGGGTTGCTACGGACACCCAAAAATCCAGACTCCGAATCTGGACCAATTCGCGTCCGAAGGGGTTCGTTTCACACAGGCCTATGCCGCTTGTGGTGTCTGCTCGCCGAGTCGTTCATCGATCCTGACCGGCCGCACCCCCTACCGAAACGGCGTTTGGCGTTGGCTGCCCGTGGGAAATCCGGCTCACTTGCGTGAGAGCGAAGTCACGATTCCTGAATCGCTGCAGCCGCTCGGTTACCAGACGATGCACAGCGGCAAGTGGCATTTGAACGGCTATTTCAATAGCGACGAACAACCGCAGCCGGATGACCACGGATACGACTGGTGGTTCGCAACACAGAACAACGCGTCACCGTCGCACAAGGACCCGATCAACTTCGTTCGCAACCGAAAAGAAGTCGGCCCGCTGAAAGGATTCTCGGCTCCATTGGTCGCGGAGGAAGCGTCGAGATGGTTGAAGCAGCAGCGCGACCCGGAGCGACCGTTCTTCATCACCGTCTGGACCCACGAGCCGCACCTGCCGATCGAAAGCGACCCCAAGTTCCAGCAGCTGTACAGCGAGATCGAGAATCCGGGCGTGCGGCAGCACCACGGCAATGTCACCCAGCTGGACCATGCCTTCGGAAATTTGATGAAGACGGTTGATGAGCTGGGATTGCGAGACAACACGTTCGTCATCTTCACCAGTGACAACGGTCCCGAAGGCTCTGGCAAAGGCAATCTGAGAAAACCGGAATCACAACAGAATCGAACCTGGGGATCCACCGGCGGCTTGCGGGGCCGAAAACGCGACAGCCACGAAGGTGGAATCCGGGTTCCGGGGATCGTCCGTTGGCCTGGTAAGATCCAACCGGGAACGGTCAGCGAGGTGCCCATCATCGGTTCGGACATTTTCACGACGGTGCTGCAGATCGCCGGAGCGCCGGTGCCGACCGACCGCACGATCGATGGCGTCAACCTGTTGCCGGCTTGCGAAGGCAAATCGCTGGATCGCCCCGTGCCGTTGTTTTGGCGCACCCACATCGCTCCGCCGGCCAGCCACGCAGCGATGAGAATCGGCCAATGGAAGATCGTTGCCGATCAAAAGCTGGAAAAGTTTCAGCTGTATCAGATCGCAACGGACTGGAAAGAAGAACATGATTTGGCCGACGAGATGCCTGAAAAATTGGCGGAGATGAAAGCGAAGTTTCTGGAGGTTTGGGAAGGCGTCGAAAACGAAGGTCCGAAGCAGTGGTGGATCAACCAGCCGGACGGCGGCAAACGCAAACCCGGTCCCAAGTTGTCCGATGGCACCGACGCGACCGGCATCTATGCCAAGAAGACGAAGTCGGAGTTCTCGAAGATCACGCGGGTGAAGTGACCACCCGGGCTCTCACTAAAAGTGGCGTAAGCTTCCAGCTTGCGAATCGTGGCGTAAGCTTCCAGCTTGCGAATCGTGGCGTAAGCTTCCAGCTTGCGACTCCCCTGCAATCCGAGCAAGCCAGCAAGATGCTCACCCCACGTTTGAGCCTAATTCATCGATCGTCCACATGAGAAAGACACGGGTGATGCCTAGTCGCATCAGTAGCAAGCAGAGCGAGAGTGGTGGACGCAGCTTTGAATCGGAGGCAAACAAGCGTATCTCCTGGAGGCGAGGGAGCGGAGCGCTGGAGGCCGAACGAAGCGGTTGAGCGACCACACGTGGCGTCATCGGAAACAGATGGCCATCCGCTGCCCCTCCCATCGTCTTGCCCCCATCGTCTTGCCCCCATCGTCTTGCCCCCATCGTCTTGCCCCCATCGTCTTGCCCCCATCATTCTGCCCCTCCC
>NZ_JANZKV010000254.1 GCF_025060895.1 Stieleria sedimenti
TTGGTACCTGACCCCTTTTCCGCGGCACCCAAAGTCTAAAAGTTGACGTAGTACGAGGACTATTCGTCCAAGTCGTCCAGATCTAACGACTCGAGCGTCGCTTCGATCGATTCCGTTCGCCGCTCGACGTCGACCTGTTCGGGCTGCAAGTCGGCTCGCTCGGCAACCCGAACGCGCAACTTGCCCGCCACTGCGCTGATCACCACGATTTCCGTGCCGGCATCGATCGGGCTTCCGTCGGACACCGCGTCGAGCCGTTTGCCGTCGATGACGACCAATCCGCTGGGCAGCATGTTGGTTTTGGCGACTCCGGAGCGTCCCACCAGATCTTTCCGCTTCTCGCCGCTCCGTAAGCGGCTTTCGGTCGGCTCGTCGAGCTGGCCGGGGCGACGGTTGAGGATCAGTTTGCCGATCGACGTGTGTGGCCAGTAGCGGATCATCATGAACAGCACCACCGGCGTGGAAAGCACGACGGTGGCCGTCACGGCAAAACCAGCCGTCGCGCTGTGCGTGAACGCAATCACAATCGATGCCGTCGCGGCGATCGCGGCGGCAAAACCAACCATCCCCGCGCTGGGAATGAAAAACTCGCCCACCAGCAGGACGAAGAAGAGTGCTAGCAAAACGAGGGAGTAAGTCAGCGGCATGGGCTATTCTTCGACGACCACCTTGGCACCCTGCACATCGATCACGGTCACCGAGACCCCCTTGTCGATCATCGACCCGTCGCTGACGACCTGAACGACTTGGTCGCCGAAACGGGCTTTTCCGCTGGGCCGAAGCGGGGTCGTGGTTTGGCCGGTTTGATGCAACAGCGCGCTAAAATCCGCGAGTTTTTCCGCTTGGTGGATCGCCTCGACGTCCGGTGTTTCCATGATCAAGTGGCGAAACAGCGGCAGATGGGGAAAAAACTGCCTCATCAACACAAACCCACCGAAGAGGCCTAGCAGGCTTCCCAGGGCTGCCCAAAGTCCCCGCGTGATCACGGCCAGCTGGTAGGAGTTTTGCGGCAGCACAAAGGTTTGACTCATCAGCACGATCGATGCGATCGTCATGATCAGCCCGCCGATGCCGAAGATCCCGAATCCCGGAATCACGAAGATCTCCAGTGCGATACAGCACAGCCCGAGCATCAACAAGACCAGCTCGAGCCATTCGGCGGTCCCAGCCAAGTAGTTCATCCAGAAGAACAGTCCGAAGCAGACCATGGCCAGGAAACCGGGCACACCCATCCCGGGGGCATTCATTTCTGCGGACAAGGCGACGAACCCGACCATCAGCAAGATCATCATCAGACCTTGGCTGCGTCCGAGTCGTTCGACGAATCGAACCAGGCCTCGATCGGAAACCGGTTTGGGCACCGCCTCCATCCCGCTACGACGGGCGACATCGTCGAGCGATTCGCTGCGACCGTCTGCCAGTCCCAGCGCGATGGCTCTGTCGGCGGTCAGTCCGTCTTTCATTTCGATTCGTTCGCCTTTTTCCCAGCGATCGCGTTCCAAGTCGGGATCGTCGGCTTGGGAAACCAGGTCAGCCGGCGTGGTGTATTTGACTCTGCCCGTCTTTTTGTTGGTGTATCGATAGACTTCCAGGTCGCTGCACAGTAGGCCCCGGATCAAGCCCACAGGGCGTTTGGTGGCCCGGGCGATGGACTCAATCAGCTCGTCGTGATTATCCAGATCGGAGAGGGAGATTTCATCGGCGCCGGTCCCGCCCAGGATCGCATCCGGGGTCATGTACAGCGGTTTGCACGCCACCGCCAACAGCGCGCTGTCGCTGCGGGCTTCCTTGCTGACGAGCCCGACGACGGTACGCAGCGGCGGCTCGGGCATGGCGAACGAGCTGGCCAAGCTGGCGCTTTGGTCCAGGTCGCCGCCGATGGAATCGAGAGCAATCAGCCACGTGTTGACCGATCCCTCGACCAGCGATCCGTTGAGATTGCTTTGCCAGCGCCGCACCCGACTGCGAGAAATCGAGCCGGTGATTTCCAGTAGCACGCCGTTGGTCACTCCCCCGATGGCGTCCGATTCGACGGGAATGATTTGCGCCAGGTCGAGCACTTCGGCGGCTTCTTCGAGCGTCTCCACGATGCCGGCGGCGATCCGCGCGGACCGCAGTTGATCGGCCGAGACGGTGGCCGGCACGCCGGCCGCACTCCACACTTCTTCTTCCAAGACCTCGCCTGTTTCACGTAGTTTCACGAGTTCTTCGCCCCCGGCGAAGGATTTTCCGCCGCCGACGTTGCTGACCCAAGCCAGTTCGACGTCGGGATCGATCAGCGCCGCCACGACCGGTTTTGGAAACAGCCCGCGGCGGGCGGCGATACTTTGATAGGCCAAGACGATCGTTTCATCCTGGTCGCTTTCGCCGGCGGAGGCATCGATCAGCCGGGCGCCTGATGAAAGCAGGATCGAGTCGGATGCCAAGATCGGAAGCAACGAATGACCGGTCACGCTGCCTTGGACAAAGGACACGATTCGCAGCGACCGGAGTCGCTCGCCGGTGACCGCCCGGGCGACTTTGAGCGCGTCTTCGAACGAGGTCGCTTCGCCCCCGGAGGACTCCGCGTCGTAGCGGAGCACGACGTCCAGCCGCCCGTCTTGTGGCGCGGATTTTGCCAATCGCTCCAGCTGTCCGATCAGCGTTGTGGCCGATTGGCCGCCCAGTGGGACGGGGACATCCACCACGTAACCATTCTCGGCGTCGGCCGAAAATCCGGGCGAGACGCACAGAAGTGCCAGAAAGACAAACGAAAGCCACGCTCGTAAGGTCACGACACCCACTCCAAAGACGACAGAAACGACGCACGAGAGATTATAGGGCACGATTGCCCCAAGACGAGGTCGCTAACGGTCGCGGGGAGGGGATTGCCGACTTGCCGCAGTGAAAGTCGGCAGGACGCTTGGCAATTCACGCTCCCGGGTGGCGGTCGTGCCGTTTGAGAGTCACCCTCCCGTGTGCGGGAGCGTCGAGCGAAGCGAGGGGAGGGCAGACGAGGTGCCGTCGTCTTGGTGCTTCGCGGCAACGCGGTAGCCGGCTGTCGATTTAGTCGATGTTCCGAAATCGATGCCGTGATGACAGGCGCGACGCGTGAGCGAGGGGCGCCGCGTGGCGCCTTGCTAACGCGTGCGGGCTTAAATCGACAGCCCGCCTAGCCGGCCACGCGCAGCTGGGGTCGCGACTCCGCGGTCAACATGGCGCGGAGCCGTTCGAATTCGTCTCCATCGCTGAAGTGGATGGTGATCTTGCCGCGGCCACGAGCGCTGCTTTTGATTTCGACTTTGGTGCCGAAAACCATTCGGAATTCCTGCTGCATCGCTTCGATGTGCGGGGACGTTTGGCGGCGTTTTTGCCGCGTCGCGTTGGTGACTTTGCGACCGGTCTCCTGGTCCTCCTCGGCTTTCAGCATTTCCGCGACCAGGCTTTCGGTGGCCCGGACACTGATCCGCTCGTCCATGATCTTTTTCGCGGTGGTGATTTGGACCTGCTCGTCGCCGATCGGCAACAAAGCCCGTGCATGCCCGGCGGTGATTTTGCCGGCTTGCAACAGATCCAGCACGCTTTCGGGCAATTCGAGCAGACGCATCAGATTGGCGATCGTGCTGCGGTCGATGCTCAGCCGCCGCGCCAGGTCATCCTGTTTGCATTTGTGCTCGTCGATGTAGCGTTTGAAGGAGAGTGCTTTTTCGATCGGGTTGAGGTCCTTGCGTTGCAAGTTTTCGATGATGGCCAATTCCGCGACCAGACGATCATCGGCTTCGCGAACCTCCGCACGGATCGTGTCCATGCCGGCGTGGATCGTCGCCCGCAATCGCCGTTCGCCGCTGATCAGCTGGTAGCGACCGTCGACGATGCGAACCAGAATCGGCTGCAGTTGCTGATGGCTCTTGATGCTCTCGGCCAACGAGGCGATTTCGTCGGGATTGAATTCGCGCCGAGGCTGGAAGGGGTTGTTTTCGATCTCGCTGACCGGCAACGACAGCGTTTGGACGCCGGCGGAATTACCCTCGCGAGACTTGCCTCGCGGAGAGTCGCCTTCGGAGAGCATGCCATCCTCGTCCATCGGGCTACCGAGCAATGCGGCCAACCCTTTTCCCAAGCGACGATCTTTTGTCCCGGCAGATGAACTAGTCACGCTGTAGCACCTCCATGCACAACTGCGTATAAGCGAACGCTCCGCGGGATCGCGGGGCGTAGTGGAAAACACTTTTGCCGTGGCTGGGGGCTTCGCTGAGCGAAACGTCCCGCGGCACGACGGATTCAAAGACGATGTCACCGAAAAACTCGCGGACCTCCTGGTCCACTTCGCGAGTCAGTTCCAGGCCGGGATCGTACATGGTCAGCAGGATCCCGCCAAAGGTCAGTCTGCCGTCGGTGGCGACAATGACCTTGCGAATGGTTTTGATCAGCTGGGTCAGTCCTTCCATGGCGAAGTACTCGCACTGGATCGGTATCAAGACCTCGGTGCTGGCCGCCAGTGCCGTTTGCGTCAGTTCGCCGACGCTGGGCGGGCAATCGATCAGGACGAAGTCATACTCGTCCAGCACGCTATCGAGGTGCTTGCGGACTCGCATCGATTGCTGGTCGTCCGAGGTCGCCAACAGATCGATGTCTTGGAAGGTGCGACTGCCCGGCAGCAGCGAAAGCTTGGCCTGGCTTGTCGGGACGATCGATTCGGCAATCGAGACGTCGCTGACCAAGGCGTGCCCATTGGTCGGCTCCTGACCCAGCGAGCTGGTCGCGTTGCACTGCGGGTCCATGTCCAGCAACAGGCAGGACTGTTCGGCAATCGAGAGCGCCGCCGCCAGATTCACGGCGGTGGTCGTCTTGCCGACCCCGCCTTTCTGGTTCACAACGCAAAGGATTCGTCCCACGGCTCAAGTTCCCAATAGAAACAGCTTCGAACCGAACAGCGGTTCTCGTTTCGCGGGAAACTAGGCAATGTCACTCTGGTGAAACAAGGTCGGTTTCACAAGAAACTGGGGTTGACGCGGGAAGTTGGGATGGGAGGGCCTGAGTCCTGAGTCCTGACAACACTCGCATCATCCGCGGCATTCGGGCGCAATAAAAAACTCGCCGCGGGGAAATTCCCGCAGCGAGTCAACGATCAACTTGGAACGATCAACTTGGAACGATCAACTTGGAACGATCAACTTGGAACGATCAACTTGGAACGTTCAACTTGGAACGTTCAACTTGGAACGTTCAACTTGGAACGTTCAACTTGGAACGATCAACTCTGAACTTGCGTTAGTACCGGTAGTGATCCGGTTTGAATGGGCCGTCGACTTCGACGCCCATGTACTCGGCTTGTTCTTTGGACAGCCGGGTCAGTTTGACGCCCAGTTGCTGGAGGTGCAGTCGAGCGACTTCCTCGTCCAGCTTCTTGGGCAGCATGTGAACGGCGACACTGTAGGACTTGGTGTCCTTGCTGCCCCAGAGTTCCATCTGTGCGAGCACTTGGTTGGTAAACGAGGTGCTCATCACGAAGCTGGGGTGGCCGGTGGCGCAGCCCAGGTTCACCAGTCGGCCCTTGGCCAGAATGATCACGCTGCGACCGGTGTCCTTGAAGGTGTACCGGTCGACGGCACCGACGTCGGCCGGTTTGATTTCGTCCTTGGTCGCCCGACCCTGCTCGACTTCGTTCTCCAACCACGCCACGTCGATTTCGGTATCGAAGTGGCCGATGTTGCAGCAGATCGCGTCTTCGGGCATCTGCTTCATGTGCTCGCCCAAGATGATGTCTTTGTTGCCCGTCGTGGTGACATAGAGTCGGCCTTCTTTGCAGGCCTCTTCCATGGTGGTCACTTCGAAACCTTCCATCGCAGCTTGCAGGGCGTTGATCGGATCGATCTCGGTCACCAGCACGCGACAGCCGTAGCGTTGCAGGCTGTGGGCACATCCCTTTCCGACGTCACCGTAGCCGCAGACCACGGCGACCTTTCCGGCCAGCATGATGTCGGTGGCTCGTTTGACGCCGTCGGCCAGCGATTCGCGGCAGCCGTACAGGTTGTCGAACTTGCTCTTGGTCGCACTGTCGTTGACGTTGATCGCCGGAACCTGCAACTTGCCGGAGCGATTGAGGACTTCCAGGCGGTGAATGCCGGCCGTCGTTTCTTCGCTGATGCCGTAGATGTCATCGAGGAATTCGGGGAAGCGGTCGTGAACCATCGCGGTCAAGTCTCCGCCATCGTCCAGGATCATGTTCAACTTTCCTCCCGACGGGAACGAGAGGGTCTGCTCGATGCACCAGTCGAATTCTTCTTCCGTCATTCCCTTCCAGGCGTAGACGGGAATGCCGGCGGCGGCGATCGCGGCGGCCGCGTGGTCTTGGGTGCTGAAAATGTTGCAGCTGCTCCAAGTCACCTCGGCGCCGAGCTCGATCAGCGTCTCGATCAAGACCGCGGTCTGAATCGTCATGTGCAGGCAGCCGGCGATGCGCGCCCCTGCCAGTGGTTTCTCTTTGCCGTACTTCTTGCGCAGCGCCATCAGGCCCGGCATTTCGGTTTCGGCCAAATTGATCTCTTTCCGGCCGTACTCGGCCAACGAGATGTCCTTGACCTTGTAAGGCAATCGTTCGGTATCGACTTGCGACACGGGTAAACTCCTAAAGTGTGGTGAATCAAATTCACTCACGTATGAGGGGCTACGAACCTACCACAGGGACTCCCGCTGGCACGCGCTCCCCGAACGCGATTGCAAACCGTCTTCGAACCATCGAAAACGGCTGAATCGAGCGCCGGCACCTGCCGGACCATTCAACTCGATTGAACCGCGTAGTTTAGCGAGGGATCGTTTTTTGGGCACCGGGCCTGGTCAAAAAGAACCCGAAAAGCCCCGGCGGTCGGCCGACGAGTAGGCGAGGGGCGTCGCGTGGCAGGACTCTGTGGCCTGGAGTACCAGAGGGCTCGCGGCCTGTCGGCAACAGCAACCACCCCGTTTGTGTCCACCTCCGCGAAGGATGAACGCAAGGATCGCGGCAGCGATTCCAGTATCCCGAAGGGATGCCAG
>NZ_JANZKV010000255.1:0-1461 GCF_025060895.1 Stieleria sedimenti
ACACCAACGGTTGCTGATTCCCTTTTTATCCTGCAACCGATTCATCGCTACGACGCGACGTGACTGTGGTTTCGTATTGCCGAACCTTTTCAAGCCACTCCGCACCAACGGGAACGCCCATTGATTCGCAGTAGTGGTCCCAAACCGCTCCCAGCGGCATCGTCTTTTGCTCTTCCATCAATGCCAACCGAGCGGTCAAGTCGCCGTCTCGCTCAAGTTGTTGAAGTGTCTCGGTGGGCTCAAGCAGTGCCGCAAGCAGCGCTTTCAGTGCGTTCCGTGTCCCGATGGTCCAAGCGGCGACACGGTTGATGCTGGCATCGAAAAAATCCAACCCGATGTGTACTCGATCCAGATAGTCGCCACGCACGATTTCCTGCATGATCGCCTGCAGTTCATCGCTGTAGGTGACGACATGATCACTGTCCCATCGCACGCCACGGCTGACGTGCAGCAACAACTCGGGGACGTACATCAACGCGGCCGAAATCTTGTCCGAGATCACCTCGGTCGGATGAAAGTGGCCCGCATCCAAACACAGCACTTTGTCCCGCGACATGGCATAACCCATGTAAAACTCGTGCGAACCGACGACGTAGCTTTCACTGCCGATCCCGAACAGCTTGCATTCGACCGCGTCCAACGTTTGGTCTCGCGGTAGTTCTTCGGCGAAAACCTCATCGAGGGATGCGGCCAACCGTTCTCGCGGCGCTTTACGACTTGCGGGCGTGTCTTTGAAGCCGTCAGGTACCCAGAAATTGTTCACGCATGGGCCGCCCTGCGCCGCCCCCATTGCCGCCGCGATCTTGCGACAGGCGATGCCGTGATCGATCCAAAACTGTCGAATTCCAGCATCCGGATGCGACAGAGTGAAACCGTCGGATGCGTTGGGATGAGAAAAGTAGCTTGGGTTGAAGTCGAGTTTGATGCCTCGGTCGTTCGTCCAATCGATCCAGCCTTGGAAGTGTTCGACGTCGATTTCATCACGCTCCACCGGACCGCTGAACTCACCGTAGATCGCGTGCAAATTCAGCCGGTGCTTTCCGGGGATCAAGGAGTAGGCGAGTTCAAGGTCACTACGCAACTCATCCGCCGTTCGGGCGCGTCCGGGATAGTTTCCAGTGACGGCGAGCCCATCGCCAAGCGTTCCGGCGTCCGCTTCAAAACCGGCGACGTCATCACCTTGCCAGCAGTGAACCGAAATCGAGATTTCTGAGAGCCGTTGGAGTGCATTTCGCACATCAACGCCGAGCGCTTGATAACGCTCCGACGCCAGCTCAAATGCCGCAGCAACCTTGGTCGCATCGCTCATGATTTTATCCTTATTTCGTCCCTTGGGGCCCGATTCATCCGACAGCATGTACTTCGATCGCCCCAGCATACACTCCCCGAAAACCCCAAACCTTGACGATTGACCCGAAAACTAGCACAATCGTCCCAGCGTGGGATGGCCACTGCGGGATG
>NZ_JANZKV010000255.1:1492-40829 GCF_025060895.1 Stieleria sedimenti
GGTATTGGGCTTGAGCCGCCTACTGTCGCTGCGTCGCGGCAACAGGGAATCGCCTCAAGGCGAAAACAGCAACGGTTTTTGAATCCCCTTTTTACCAATGCCCGTGCCCTTGCACCTGACATGAAAGTGCTGAAAAAGCAGGATTGGTTTCACGCCGACGGGTTTCCGATCGTCGTCGAGCGGCGCGATCCCCAGCAGCCATTCGGCCTGCACTGCCACGAGTTTTCGGAGATCGTGATCATCACCGGAGGGACGGGCGTGCACATCACCGGTAAAGACTCCTACGAACTGAAAGCGGGCGATACGTTTGTGATCGGGGGCGAGCGTCCGCACGACTATTTGAACATGGATCGGTTGAGTCTGATCAATATTCTGTTCGACCCGACCGATCTTCCCATGACTCTCGGCGACCTGCAGTCCCTTTCCGGCTACCACGCGCTGTTCACGCTGGAGCCTGCATCGCGACAACGACACCAGTTTACAAGTCGCTTGCAGCTCAACCCGGCCGAGATCGCCGAATCACTTCGCCTCGTCGACAAACTCGACAATGAACTCGCCGCTCGACAGCCGGGGTTTGAAGTGATGGCGATTGCCGCGATGTTGGAACTGATCACGTTCCTTTCCCGTTGCTATCGCCAAACCAGAAATCCGACAAGCAAAACGCTCATTCGCGTCGGCGAAACGATTACCCACATGAGACGCAACGTGGATCAGGCGATCTCGCTCGAAGAACTCGTGGCGATCTCCGGAATGTCGCGAACCAACTACATGCGGATGTTCGAAGCCGCGATGGGAACCTCTCCCATCAAATATCTGATTGAGCTGCGGATCGAAGAGGCCGGTCGGCTGCTAAGAAGCACCGACCAAACCATCACCGAGATTGCGTTCGACGTCGGATTCTCCGACAGCAATTATTTCAGTCGGCAGTTTCGTAAGGTCCACGGGCAATCTCCGCGCGACTACCGGAAACGCCACCGCTAAGCGGGCTGTCGATTTAGTCGATGCTCCGAAACCATCGTAGCCATGGTAGCCCGACGCGTTAGCGAGGGGCGCCGCGTGGCCCCTCGCTAACGCGCGCGGGCTTCAATCGACAGCCCGCGAAGCAACACGTGCTACGTCGGCCCCGACGTTACGCTAGAATGAATTCAGAGGAATCCAAAGATCGGCATCGGGTAGTTAAGGAACCGGGGGAACGAAACGGATGAGAAAGATAAAAGTGAACGTCGTGTGTTGCGATGACAGCGCAGAGAAACGGTCGCGGATTGTGGAAACGACAGTCGATACGTCGTGGTTGTCCGATCAGTTGATCGAAACGGCCGAGCAAGAGGTTGCTGCAGGTGAAGCGAGAGGATTGCACAACGGCGCGATCCATCCCGAGCACGGTGCGGTGACGTATTTGCAGGAAGTTAACGAAGGCGGATTCTCGGTCTTCGTGGGCGATCCGGACAATCTGCAAGAAACGTTTTTCGGCGTCGGTTCGTTCGTGGCGTTTATCGATGCGGAAGGGCCTGGCCATGCTTCCAAGGTTGGCCCAGAGGGCGTTAAACGGACATTCCGATTGCTGAAGGGGCACATTGAAATCTGAGTGGAAACGATGCGATGAGCCACACTACCGAAGCGTCTGCCACCAAACCGATTCTGTGGTGCCTGATCTTTGTCGGAGCGTGGTTGGCGGTTTCCGGTTTGGCGTCGTTTCTGGTGCAATGGAAAGCGTCCAAGTGGCCGACGGTGGAAGGTTCGATTCGCCGCGCCGAAGTGGTCCCCGAAAATGACTACTACTTTGTTCGGTTGGAATATGAATTCACCGTCGACGGCGTGGCGTACACCAGTGACGACGTCTATCTAAATTCTGGCATCGGCGGCATCTCGGTCGCCAGCGAAACGATGGGGGCGGAAACGCAAGCCTCCGCGGAGAGGCTCCGCGAGAACTACCCGGTCGGCAAGCCGGTGAAGGTCTACTACCAGCCCCAAAATCCCAGCCGCTCGGCATTGGTGATCGAAACAACCGGGATGCTCGTGATCGGCGTGTTCGGATTGATCCTCGCGACAATCGCCTTTTTGCCACTCAAGTTTCCCAAGCTGTTTCAATCAACACGCGAGCGAATCGACAGTGACGAGCGGGATCGTTGGGATAGGGTTCCCGTGGTCTACACCACCGCAGTGTTCGACCAACTTCAGCAGGAATGTGCCGAGCAGGATCAGACGCCCCCGTTCCATCCGGGATCGATCCTGGACTCACCGGAGATCGAACTCGTCCACTGGCAACCCGGCCAGCGAGTGGAGTTCAAGCGTTGTGATGGCGGACTGCTCTCACGCACGCCCGTCTACCTGGTTTGCATCGATTGGCAACCGCAAACGTTGGTGATCGGAAACGAAGGCGAAACCGAGTCGATTCCGTTCTCCGAGGTCAACGAACTGCGTCTCGGTGGGCTTCGTGAAAGGCGCAGCAGCGGTGGCAAGCATTCACAACGCTACGAAGCGTGGGATGTGTGGCTGGATGTGATCGTCGGTGCCCGACGAATCCGATTGGCCAGCCAAGGCGATTATCGTGATCCCGATCGGGCGTTTTGCCAAGGCTTGCGGCCGGCGGCGTTACTTGCGGTCAGCTTGGGCCGACAACTGCGTTGGGTCGGGTTCGATGGCCATGGAACGTATCGACCGCCCCGATTCGTCCCCGGGATTGAGAGCGCCGACCTGGAACGCCACGATTCCGCAGCCGCAGCACGTGGCAGCGACGAAACACGTGATGCGGTGTCGAGCGACGACGACACTCCAAGGGATCCGAGCCTCACGGTGGCGCAACAGGAATGGAAACCGATCTCCAAGCCGCCCAAGACGAGGATCTCCATGCAGCGTTCGGATGACTTTCTTCATGTCGCGTTGCCGCGACAGTTTCGATCTTCTGATTTGCAAGGTTTCGGTGCGGCGGTGCTGGTGGGCGGATTTGCCGCAATGATTGCTCCGGCCGCATTTCGCGATCCCGAACCGGGGCCACGGATCTTCGTCGGCGTGTTGTGTCTGATTCCCCTGACCGTGCTGATCCATGCGATCACCCAGTGGGCGAAATCGGGGGTGATTGACGTGACCGGCAATCGACTGACCGTCACCACGCGGGGACTGTTGCGATCCAAACGCCGTCAGTGGTCGATCGGCGACCTCTTGACGGTCAGCGTCGTTCCCTGCGGCGAAGAGCGAGGTGGATTGCCGATCGAAGAATTGGCTGTCATTTCCGTCGACGGGACCTATCAGCGTTACTTCAAACGGTTCAGCAATCGTGAACTCGCATGGATCGCTACATCCATCCGTCAGTTTCTCTCCTTTCCCGAACCGCCCGCGATCACGCAGTCCGATCCCGACAAAGCTGTGTTGGAAATCTCTCGCGGCTTGGCTCAATCCCAGCAGAAGGTGATGGAAGACGCGCTGCAGGAAATGAAACGCCAGTCCCGCCGTGTCCACGAAGGACTTGAGCAACGCGATACGATCCTTCAGACCGATGACGTCGAAACGGTGATGCCGCAGATCGCCGATGAGATTGTCGAACGAATGGAGCGGGCGGCGCGTTCTCGCACGGACGCCGTTCGCGCCGAATTCGGACTGATCGATTTTGAAGTTTGGGATCCGGGGAACTTGATTCGGTACCGAAACACCACGTTGGATCCGAAGGCGAATCTCATCCATGCGCTGATCAGCGGTGTGGGATATGCGTTCGTTTTGCTGTTCGTCGTTCCCTTTGCGATCCCGATCCTGGGGGCGATTGCGTTGATCCCGATCGACCTGATGGGGTCAAGGCGATGGCATTTCGTGGTCACCGACATGATGGCGTTCGGCGGCGGCCTGCTGTACTGGATCATCACACTGACGCTGTTGACGGTCGCCTGGACGTATCTGAAATTGGCGGCCGCATTCGCGCCACGAGAAATCGAATTGGACTGGAATCAACGACGATTGACGATTCGAGATTCACGCGGCGAACAGAGCTACAGTTTTCAAGAGATTAGACGACTGAACCTGCGTGAGGCTCGACGTCCCAGCGCAAAGCAAAAGGACTCGCTGTTTCGCCTGGAAGCACAGCTACCGGGACGCTCCGTGATCTTGTTGGAAGCCGATGAAGCGGATGAAATCGTCGGATTGGCAGAAACCGAGATGCCATCACAACAGCGCGTTCGGTTGTTGGCCGAAGAGCTTGCGCCACACCTGGGCGTCGCCATCGATCTGGCAGAACCGGTGACCGACCGCTTCAATGCTGTCGGCTATCCCGGCGAGGCACATCTGACGGATATGGTTCGTCTGTGGCGAATTGTCGACGGGCGAACAAAACGCAGGATCTCCCTCGCCATTGCGGCGATTCTTTTGTTCTGGATCTTTCGGATCGTGCGAAGCTATCAGGCGAATGCAGACGTCGGGTGACTCGCGTGGCGAACGCTCGTTCCCGGATTCTGGCCTACGCCGTGAACGATTTGTTAGCGGCAGGGCGCGAGCCCTCCGGTCTTTCACGGTGCAACCGGACGGCTCGCGGGCTGTCGATTTAGTCGGGTTCTGCTGAGTGAATGGTGAGCCGCTGGCCGTAAGGCCTCAGGCAACGTCGCAGGGCCCGGCCGCTGACGCGTCACGGCTCACAAAACCGACAGACCGCTCGCGCCGTTCCGCGATTACGCTATTCCACTTCCGCTTTTTGAGCGGCTGCAAGATCGCCGCGTTTACTCGCCTTTCAACTTCCAAATCAGGTAGTCGCTGGTCGTTTCGTGTTGCACGTTTTCCGCTCCCGGGTAGACCAACTCGCACTCGACACCGACGTTGCGACAGTGCTGTTGCAATTGCACGCCGAAGTTGGCGGTGTGTGTGGGGTCTTTGGCAGGTTTGCCCATCGCCGGCGGACCGCTATAGAACAGATGCACCGGCGGATCATCGTCGCTGACCAAGGCATACGGCGAGTACTCGGCGATCCAAGGCAAGATGGAGTCACGTTTGGCAAGGAATTCGTCGAACTGTGAAATCTTCTTTTCCGCATCGCCCATGAATCCAAACGCGTGGCCACCGTAGCGGCTGTTGGGAGTCCACGTTTTCATCTGCAGCGGATCGAGTGTGGTTTGTGCTCCGCGAACGGCCGCGCAGGTCAGTCGCGTCGACTGGCGTGCGATCGGATCGTCGCTGGACGGATCGGCCATGTCGGGATGAAATGCAAGCCACAAACTGGAGCATGCCCCGGCGGAACCACCGGACGCGCCGATGCGCTGGGGATCGATGTTCCATGCTTCGGCCTTGCTGCGGACAAATTGCAGCGCGCGGGCCGCGTCGTGAAGCGGTCCCTTGACCGGTGGTACCACGCCATCGGCCGTCGCTTCGGGGATGAAACGGTACTCGACCGAGACGACGGAGATGCCGGCGTCGAGCATCTCGGGCAACAGGTTCACCAGGCCACTCATCCGACCGCCGGCCATCCAGCCGCCACCGTGGATGAAGAACAGCAACGGTGTCGGAGCGTCGGATTCCGCTTTCCAGAAATGCAACTTCTGTTTGTGATGGGGGCCGTAGGCGACGTCAAACTCGGTCGGGTTGGGCAGCAGCGGACGCGTCGCCAAGTATCGTTCTGCTTCCTGTTCGTTGATCTCACGAACAAAAATGTTTCGCCAGCGAATCTCGCCGCCGTGTGTCTGCAACATGATCGGACCGGTCGACGGCAGCGGCAGCGCGCGGTCCCAGTAGTTTTCCATCACCGCGCCATCGACGACCAGACGATTGTTCAGCCAGACCCAGGTACGGTCGCCGATCTGACGAATCTTGAATTGATTCCACTGTCCGAACGGCCGATCCGCTTTCACCATCGGGTCGCGGCCCAAGGTATTGGGATTGTTATTGAACAGCCCTCCCGAGCCGAGATGCGGGCGGCGTGTGGGGCGCTTCGGATCGAAGACCTGATTGGAATCCCAGATTTGGACCTGTGGCGTGCCACGCAGATAGATGCCGCTGTCGGCCGACGGGACCGTTTTGTATTCCAGCAACAGTTCGATGTCGCCGAATTCCTCGTCGGTCGTGGCGTACGCTCCATGGCCGTCGTTGACCAGCTCGCCGTTTTCCACCCGCCAGTGGTCGGCGAACTCACGCCGTTGTTCGGCAAGTTTTGCTTCCTTCTTCTCGCCCGTCAGCTTCGCCACTTGGTGGGGATTCAGACCATGCCATCCGGACAAATCGGTGCCGTTAAAGATCGCCCGAAAACCTTCAGGCGGCTTCGGCTCGGCAGCCGTGGCGAGGGGGATCAGTTGCAGAAACACAAACAGGGCGCAACATCGCGCAGCGACACGAGACATGGTGAGCTCTCTGGAGGGGATGGGGTGGGAAGAGGACGATTGTAACCCGACCGGGGTCGGAAGGCTCGCGCCCAATGACGTAAAATGGTGGCGGACTTGCCGACCTTGGGCTCATGGGTGTGGGTTAGGCTTTCAGCCTGTCATTTCGTTATCGTTTGCCATCAGCTGCGAGCGCGGACGGCCTGTCGATTGAGTGAGCCGTGACGCGTAACCGGCCGGGCATCCTGGCGCCCGCCCGAGCCCTTACGGCCAGCGGCTCACCATTGTCGCAGCAGTTCCCGATTCAATCGACAAGCCGGCGGAGCCATCTGCGTCGTTTTGGATCCAACCACTTACCAGCAGCGATCTTGTCAATCATGCAGCCCCCCCCACCCCATGCAAACGACGACCCGTTTGATTTGGCACGCTTTGTCTCCGCACAGCGTGACAGCTACGAACAGGCCTTGTCCGAAATCGAACGCGGTCAAAAGCGCACGCACTGGATGTGGTTTGTCTTTCCACAACTTCGTGGCCTGGGCTTTAGTTCGACGGCGCAGTTGTACGGGATCAGCGGAATCGACGAGGCCCGCGCCTACCTGGTCCATCCCGTGTTGGGGACGCGATTGATTGAATGCTGCCAAGCAATCCTCTCGGTACGAGATCGCACGGCGACGCAGATTTTGGGACAACCCGATGATCTGAAACTGTGTTCTTGTGCGACTTTGTTCGCGTCTATTGCGGGGGACAACTCGGTGTTCCAGCAAGTCCTTGAGCGGTTTTTTGATGGAAAGGCAGACTCACGCACGTTGCAGTTGTTGGACAACGCGTGAAATCATCCATCATGGCTTCCCGCCCGGTGCGATCGCGGCTCCGAATCGATAGTCCGCGGCACCGATGAAGGTGTCATCGGAAATCAAGATTGTGTTGGCGTCACCTTGGCCGTCGGTGTCCTGAATGTCATGTCCCAGCTTGCGTAGCTGTTCGACCAATCCGGCATACTCGGGATCGTCGGCGCCCATGAATCGGACACGATTGGGAAACCACTCGTGATCGGTGCGGGGCGCGTCAACGGCCTCGCGCGCGGTCATCCCGAATTCCAAGACGTTCAACGTGACGCAGAACACCGTATTGATAATCGTCCGGCCACCGGGGCTGCCGGTAATCAGGTACGGCTGTCCATTCTTCAGCACAATGGTCGGCGTCATGGAACTGAGCATTCGTTTTTGCGGACGGACTTCGTTGGCAGCCGTTCCGATCGAGCCTTTCGTGTTGGTCACTCCCGGGCGGCGGTTGAAGTCACCCATTTCGTTGTTCAGCAAAAAACCTGCTCCGCGGACGACGATCCCGCTGCCGTAGCTGGCTTCCAGCGTGTAGGTGTTGCTGACCGCCATGCCGTGACGATCGATCACGGAAAAGTGCGTGGTTTCAAGACTTTCGTCCGGCTCGGTCAGCGGCGGCCCCAACAGATGACTGGGTGTGGCTCGGTCCAAGTCGATGGTGCTGGCCATGTATTTAGCGAAATCGGCACTCGCGAGGTGCTTGGGGATTTCGACAAAGTCGGGATCCCCCAGATACATCGCGCGATTGGCGTACGCCCGCCGCATCGCTTCGATCATCACATGGTTGGTCTTCACCGACCATCGCCCGGCGCGGCGGAGGTCAAATTGCGCGGCGATCCCCAGCATCTGTGTCAACGTGATGCCGCCGCTACTCGGCGGCGGGGGGCATAGCACTTCATAACTTCGAAACCGGCATCGGATCGGTTGTCGCACCCGGGCCCGGTATCGCAGCAGATCGTCGGTCGAAATCAATCCGCCGCCGGCTTTCATTTCCGCGGCGATCAAGTCGGCCGTTTTTCCGGCGTAAAAACCGTTGGGGCCGTCTTCGGCGATCCGCTGCAGCGTCGCGGCCAGATCGGAAAGCACGAGGCGGTCACCGGCCGTCCAATCCGTCCCGTCGGGTTTGCCATAAACACGGCGGAATTCCTCGTTGCTGCTGCCACGCAATTCTCGGTTCAACTCTGTCGCCAAACCTGCGTGGATCTCAAATCCGTCTCGGGCCAGCGCGACCGCCGGCGTGACCAGGGAGGTCCAGGCGAGCGAACCATACAATTCGTGAGCCAACTTCATCCCGCGGACCGTTCCGGGAACTCCGACGTACGGATGGGTGTGCGTGTCGTTGTTGTCGACAAACATCTCGCGCTCTGCCGCAAGCGGTGCTTTCTCACGATAGTCGATCATCAGCGGCGGGCTGCCGTCGTCGGGGTGAACCAGCATGAATCCACCGCCGCCGAGATTGCCGGCAGAGGGATGAGTCACGGCGAGGGCGAAGGCGGTCGCGATCGCCGAATCGACCGCCGTACCGCCCTGCTCCAAGATCGCTGCGCCGACCGCTGCCGCGTCGGGCGAAACCGCGACCACCATCCCGTCGCGGCTCTCTGCATCGCGAAGCGATTGCCCAAGCGCAGGCGTACTCTGAACCGCGAATCCAACGATAACAATCAACAATCCGAACTGGCAAACTCGCTGCACGTCTCCACCTCTCCAAAGTACTTCCGTCATTGACCGTCGCTAAACTATAACAGCACGGCCGGCGGGCGGCCTGTCGATTTAATCGATCTTCCCAGATCGACGCGATGGTCCCAGGCAACGACTGCAGTTTGATCGCACCCTTTCCAAGGAAGTTCATTGGTCACCGTTTTTACTCTTGTTATGGGATTGGTCGTCCTGACGATCGGGGCGGAACTGTTGGTGCGCGGCGCATCGAAATTGGCACTTGCGGTCGGGCTCTCACCGCTCGTCGTCGGTTTGACCGTGGTCGCGATCGGCACCAGTGCGCCGGAGTTGGTCGTCAGTCTGCAATCCACGTTGCGTGGACAGCCTGATGTGGCGATGGGAAACGTTTTAGGTAGCAACATCTTCAACGTCCTGTTCATCCTGGGCGTGTCGGCGCTGATCATCCCGCTGCGAGTCTCTCAACAACTGATCCGATTTGACGTACCGTTGATGGTCGGTCTGTCCGTGTTGGTGTTGGTCTTTTCCCTGGATGGGCGAATCGGCCGAGTCGATGGAGCGTTGCTCGTCGCGGGGCTGATCGGCTACGAGGCATGGGCCGTGATCAAGAGCCGAAAGGAACAGGCCGGAATCACGGCTCAATACGAGGCGGAGTATGGAAAAAAGCCGGCCGGAGATTCCGCGGGGCGGCTGCTGCTGAGCGTGTTGGTGCTGATCGCCGGACTCGTGCTGTTGGTCCTGGGCGCGCGGTGGTTCGTGGACGCGGCGGTGCTGTTGGCCAGGCAATTCGGAGTTTCCGAACTGGTGATCGGCCTGACGATTGTGGCCGCGGGGACCTCCCTTCCCGAGGTGGCGACTTCGATTGTCGCGGCGATACGTGGGGAACGCGACATCGCGGTGGGGAATGTGGTCGGCAGCAATCTGTTCAACATCATGGGCGTGCTGGGGATTTCTTCACTCGTTTCCACACAGGGCGTTGCGGTTTCAAACACCGCGATTGAACTGGATCTGCCCGTCATGGTGGCGGTCGCGGTTGCCTGCCTGCCGATTTTCTTTACCGGCCACCTGATCGCCCGCTGGGAAGGCGGTCTGTTTCTTGTGTACTACGTCGCCTACACGGCGTACCTGGTCACGGCGGCGACCGTGCCCGCCGTCAATCGCACCTTGTCGATCGTCATGATCGGGTTCGTCATTCCGCTGACGGTCATCACGCTGGCGGTCGCGGTCGTCCGGTACCGGCGCGCGCCAGACGCCGTCGCGGAGGCCCACGACGGATGAGTTTGCCGGTTCATTGTTGACGTTTTGTAGCACAATCGCCGCGTAGTTGTTTCTGCCATCGCTCGACGTGTAAACTAATTGCCCATGCCGCAATCCGACACGACCCGCGAGAGGCAATCATGACAAGCGGCCGGTTACAGCGAGAGTTGAAAAAAAAGAAACCGTTTTCGTCACCCGAGCAGGAGGCGTTGTTGAATCTATTACGGACCAATGACCAGTTCCAGAATCGCTTCGGTCGACTGTTCCGCCAGTTCGGATTGACGGCATCGCAGTACCACGTGCTGAGCATTCTCAGAGGAGAAGGCAAACCGATGCCGTGTTTGGAAGTTGCCGAGCGGATGATTCAAGTGGTCCCGGCGATCACGGGATTGATCGACCGGCTTGAAAAACAGGACATGGTTAGTCGACGACGCAGCACGGAAGACCGCCGTGTCGTGTTTATCGAGATCACGAAGAAGGCGCGGGCGGTGCTCAAGAAAATGGACGGCCCGGTCAATGATCTGCACAAGCAATTGATGGGACACCTGACCCGCTCGGAACTCAAAGAACTGAGCCGATTGCTGGAAAAGGCTCGGGGGTGAATCGGTGGCCGCCGGTTGCGCTCATTCCTCGCCGAACACGGATCCGTACGAATCGAAGTCCAATGCGGTGGTCAGCGATGATTCCATGTACCTCCGGCGTGCCTGTTCCAATAATTCCTCTGGATCGACTGGCATGTCCGCGTCGACACCATAAACCTCCAGTTCCAGCTGAACTTCGTCGCGACACGCCAAGGCCAATTCAATGAATTCGTCGATCGTAAGATCGAATCGGTCTTTCAGCCAACCGCGGCAGGTCGCGATCGATTCGTCCCCCGAGTACCAAAGTGCGTCGGAGACGAGCGTGCCGCCGTGGACGATCATCGTGAGAGGATCTTCGAGTTCCGCTTTGCGATGGTTTCGAACGGCATCGCAAATCACGTCGGGAAACTGCCATTTGGACAACACGCGTGCCCCGATGTCGACATGATCGATGCCATATTTCTGTCTTTCTAAATGAAACAGACGTTCTCTCGAGGTGCTCCGGTACAGCGACAGGTACTTTTCTCCTTCGACCTGTGCAAACACCAGCGTGCCCAGATGACTGAGCAGCCCCGTCGTGTAGGCATCGTTGTGATCCACGCCGCCCAAGTGGACGGCAAGTCGACGGGCGGCCGCCGCGGTCGTCAATGCCTGCCGCCAAAAGTCGTTGTAGAGCTCACGCGCTGCACCGGTGGAAAACGCGTTGGCAATGCTGAAGGTCATCGCGATCAAACGAATGCTTCGTTCGCCCAACAGCGATACGGCTTGGTGCAGATTGGTCACCGATGTTTTCAACCCGTAGCGAGAGGAGTTGACGACATGTAGCACGCGGCTGGACATCGCCGGATCGGCCCGGATGCAATCGACGATCTCGTGCAGACCGAAGTCGTCGTTTTTGGTCAATTGCAACAGCGATTGCGCCACTTCAGGGGGCGAATGAAGCAGGTCAGGGCGGTCGATCAATGCTTCAATTCGCTCAATCGTGCTCGAACCGGTCATGGTTTGGCGAGTCATGGCAACGTTTTCCAAAATCTTCTCCGGGTACTGTCATCGATGCTCACATCAACCCGTATCTGTCGGGGCGCGTAAGAAAACGTAGTTCAGGACTGTCCGCCATGTTCGAACGAAATATGGTAATGCCGTGGAACGCAGGACCACTTGGGGAAAACCCTCGTGGTTGCCCCCAATGAATTTCGATCGATTGACACCCTTTATCTGTTGCCCGACGACGAACGCGAGGAGGTCGTCACTCGGTTAGGGGCGACAGAGTCACCGGCCCAACAGAGGACACTGGCGGAACGTTTTCAACTCACGCAGCGGGATTGTGATTTGGGGAACTATCGTCAAATGGTGATTGTCGCGGACCATGACGACCCCACGGTGAAAGCATTTATCGACGACGCTTTATTGGACTATTCACGGCAGCAAAAAGTCACCAGCTTTATGCAACTGCATGTCACCCCAGACGAAATTCAGACCATGATCCAAAGTCTCGACGACTGACCCGTCCGATCGCTTTCCCATTTTTTGAGCACTCAATCTTTTGACCAATCAATCGTCAAGCATCGATGATGCTCGCCATTGCTCGTTGACGTTTGCCCCAGGCATCAACAAGCAGGCCCCAACATCAACCGCCGCCCAGTCCCCATGGAGACGGGCGGCGGTGGAATGGAGTGAGTTTGGTCAATTGAATCAGCTTTGGGATTCAACCAATTCAAAGTCGACGTTGTTTTCGCCGGCGACGACCTCGATGGTCGACGGTTCCAACGTGACTTCGCCGGTCGGTCTGCCTTTCCCCTTGGGGCGAACCAGTCCCGGATCGCCTGGTTTGGCCTTGGCGATTTCGAAACGGATGCGGTGTTTTCCTGGAATCGCGCCCGGCACGTTGGGTAGGTAGTACGCGGTGTATCGTCCCTGTTCATCGGTCAGGGCCAGCGAAGGTCGGCCTCCACCGCTGGGAACAAACTCGATACTGCCGTTCTTGATGGGTTCTCCGTCCATCGTCAAGACACCGGTGACTTGACCGAGCTTGGGCGAGGAGTCGCATCCGGTCTGCAAGACAGCCAGGACCAGGATGGCGGCCGCCCAGCGGAGCGGCCGACGAAATGTCGAATGATGTGTCATCGTCGTTCTCTGTGTGGTAATGATTAAGGTCCGTTCAGCCATTGTTTACGTTGACTACTGCACCCATTCCTGGTCGAACACATAGCGGTCGGAGCGACCACACAGTGCGGTGAAGATGTTGTCAAAGTCGATGCTGTCGGTGATGAAGCGAACCGAGCCGTCGCCCATCGTGAACTGCACTCCACCGACGTGTTGCGAACGGAATCCGTTGTGCAACGTGTGTTCCATATTCTGAGTCCAGTTCCCCGAAAACAGGCTGTTGTTCGGGTATCGCGGAACGGTGACATTGGCGGTCTTGCCGTGAAAGGCACCCCAGGCATAGTGCATCGGACGGGCCGCCCAGAAGCCTCCCGGACCACGCCCGGGACGCGAATCTTCTTGCGTGCCGTCAAAGTGCTGGAGCCATGCACCGTGCTCCCCGATGGCAATGGTGTTGCTCAGTCCGTCCAAAACGCTCGAGAATCGGCGCTCTCGGAAACGGTTGTTCAACATCGAGAGGAAGCCGTCGTCTTGCAACCATCCCCACGACCAGGTCGCGGTATTGGCGTAGTAGCGATCCCAGGAGAAGACATTCGAACCTGGGGGGTTGTAGTAACCGACCGATGCGACGTAGTCGGGGATTTGGACGTCGTAGGTGTCCGGTGCATCCGGATCAAAGTCGCGGGTCGCTTGGCTGGTTTCCTGAATGCGGAATCGCTCCAGGGCGCTGGAGGGGCAGTTGTAGGTCGGAACGTTGGTTCGAGACATCAACTCCCAGTTTCGGTTGGGGATGACGGAGTCTTCGCTGAAGTCCGTGCCCTCGTAGATGATCGCGTCCGCCGCAGACGACTGTTCCAATTGCGGCAGAATCACCGTGAGCCAGGAAACGCCCGAATGGGGACGTCCCGTCGACGGCAGGTCGGTTCGCAGACCATGGTTGGCTGGCATCTGACGAAACGTGTCGTGGTAGTTGTGGATCGCCAACCCGATCTGCTTCATGTTATTAGAGCATTGCATCCGCCGTGCTGCTTCGCGAGCAGCTTGCACTGCGGGGAGCAACAGACCGACCATGACGCCGATGATGGCGATCACGACCAACAACTCGACTAGTGTGAAAGCGGAACGTTTGTGAGTGAGATTTCTCATCGCTTGAAAGTTTGCATTGTGAAGGAGACAGGATTCGAGTGAGCCGGGCAGCAACGTGCTAATTGACTCTTCGATGGCATTCTCACGAGGCAAACGACATACCGGCGACGCGAATCCGACTCGACAGATCCTGGCATTCAGCTGCGGTGCGGGTGAATCGAACAGCAATGACCTGCAAGGTGAAATGTTCGCCCATATCAACTTCAGTCTTTTTCGAAAAGTTTCGAATGATTCATCCGCTCGGCCAGCATGTCGCATCTTCAAAAATAAGCATTGCCTTGATCGTGGGCACACACAATTAGCACCCGGCCCTCTAGTGGCGTGTGAGCAATGGGTACCGTAGCAGGAGCTTGGTGACGGCAGACGAGAAACGGATTGGTCATCAGGACTGATCGTCGCGATGGACTCACTCGGATGTTCATCGAAAAGGGGTTGGGGGTGTTTTCGCAGCTGATGGCAGGACCGAAACTGGCGTTCGGCGATGCGCATTGCCGGACGGTGGTCCGCCGCACGCTCTTCCTGTGATTGGCGGACAACGCCGCCGTCCCGGGAAGGTAAACTGCGGGTTTGGGGCGCTACCGCTGAATCAACGTGCTCTTCCCAGGGGGCGCTTGCGAGTGGGGTAGGCTTTCAGGCTGGTCATGCCAGCATCGACAGGCTGGAAGCCTCTCCCACGAGGATTCCGTTGGGTGCCTTTCCGTCAGGGGCTCCATTTGGGGAGTTTTTTGACCGTATGGTGTGACAGGACCCCGGCGGCTGTGTTTGGCTGGTAGGAGAAATCGATGTTGCAAGGTCCGGATACACGAGCGTCGCTGATCGGCAAGCTGAACCAACCGGCTTCGGAAGAGGTTTGGATGGAGTTTGTCAGTATCTACCGGCCGCTTGTGGTTCGGGTGGCGTTGGCGAAGGGCCTACAGCACGCCGACGCGGAAGATTTGGCCCAAGACGTTTTTTCCGCGGTGCGACGGTCCTTAGCGACGTTCAAAACACGTGGCCGGGGTTCGTTTCGAGCTTGGTTGTTTCGCATCACCCGCAATCTGGTCGTCAACCACCTGACACGCTCCAAGGGGCCGGTGGGGTCGGGGGACAGCCAGATGAACCAGTTATTGATGCAACAGCCGGATCGGCAGAACGAGACGGCCACTTTGTTCGATTATGAGCTGCGTCGTCGGCAACTTCATGTTGCGGCAGATCGGGTGCGTTCAAAATTTGAACCCGCCACGTGGCGGGCGTTTTGGATGACCGCCGTCGAAGGCAAATCGATTTCCACTGTCGCGGCTTCGCTCGGTAAGGCAGAGGGCGCCGTGCGGATGGCAAAGTGCCGCGTGTTTGCACGTTTGCAACAAGAAGCTCAAGACCTTTCCAGCCTGTGGGAGACCGAAGGATGATTGCACGCATTGGCAACGAACAGAATCAACGGGATCGATTGCACTACGACCGTGAAACGCTCAACGACTTTCTGCACGATCGTCTCGCGGCACGCACCGAAGAAGTCACCCGGCACATCGAGTCGTGCGAGGATTGTCAGTGCCTGGTCGAGGACATGGCGGAAGAGAGCCTGAGCTGGCGAGACCTCGCTGAGTTGCTTGCCGAGCCGGAGGGGACTTTCGTCCATGGCTGTGAAGTTTCGCCGAAAAGCTCCGCAACCAAAGATGCGGCCGCGGACGAGCGCAGTCGGCAAGCCGGCGCTGCGTCGTTTCTCGAACCGTCCGGCGATCCCGAGTCGATCGGACGCTTTGCCCGCTACGAGGTCAAACAAATTCTTGGCCGTGGCGGCATGGGGATCGTGATGCGGGCGTTTGATCCTTCGCTGGGGCGTCATTGTGCCGTGAAAGTTTTGGCACCCGAGTTGGCCAGTTCCGCCGCCGCGCGGCAACGGTTTTCTCGCGAAGCCAAGAGTGCGGCAGCGGTCGTCCATCCACACGTCGTTCCGATTCAAACGGTCGATGAACACGACGGGCTTCCGTATTTGGTCATGCCCGTCGTGGAAGGCCCGAGTCTGCAACAGCGGGTGGAACAGGATGGCCCGCTGTCACCGATCGAAACCGTCCGGATCGCGGCGCAAATTGCCGAAGGTCTTTTCGCTGCCCACCAGCAGGGGTTGGTCCATCGTGACATCAAGCCGGCAAACATCCTGTTGGAAAACAGTGTCGAACGAGTGCAGATCACAGACTTCGGTTTGGCCCGAGCGGTGGACGACGCCAGCATGACACGCAGCGGCGTGATCGCGGGGACGCCGCAATACATGTCGCCCGAACAAGCTCACGGGGATGCGATCGACCACCGCAGCGATCTGTTCTCACTCGGCAGCGTCATGTACTTCATGCTCACCGGACGCAGCCCGTTTCGTGCGGAAACAACGATGGGGGTGCTCAATCGGATCGGCAATGATGATCCGAGATCGCTGCGTGAAATCAACGCCGATGTTCCCGAGTGGCTTGACGCAATCGTGATGCGTCTGTTAAGCAAGAACCCTGACCAGCGCTATCAAAGATCATCGGAAGTGGCACAGCTCTTGAACGGCTGGCAAGCCCATTTGCTCGATCCGACACGGGCCGACGAGCCAGAGCCCCAACGCCCCACAAGCCGACGGGCGAATGTCACAGGTAGTGGTCGCAAGATCGACAACAAGTTGCCTTGGATTCTTGCCGCGGGAGTGTTCGGTTTCTTTGTTTGGGCGGCAACCATCATCATTTTGCAGACCGACCACGGGACTCTGCGGATAGAAAGTCAGGCGGACGAGAATCTGCCGATTGTGATCCGGAAAGGTGATGAAGTCGTCGACCAGGTATCGGTGACCCGAGAGGGCGCATCGATCCAAGTGAAATCAGGCATCTACATTGTTGAAATTGCCGGCAACGTGGATGGTTTCGAGGTCCAAAACAACGCGGTTGTGATCAAACGCGGTGCGACGCACGTGGCCAAGATTGTCGAAACGAAGCCCGCCGGCAACGCACAGGCTGATGTGATCATGCAAACGCCCGATCGCTCACAGCCTCCCAAGCTGTCACCGTTCACACGGATGGAGTTTCAAGGTGCACAGGTCCTCGTCACGTATCGCTCCGAGCAATACGAACTGCTCGAGATCGACCGATTCGCGATCCAAGATCTTGTCAAACAGACGCAGGAACATTTTGGTCGGAGTTGGAAAAAACGCTTGAGTGAGGACCTGGTCGAGGTGCTTTGGAAACTGGGGCATTTTCCCGGAGAGTCTGTTCATCTCAAACTGAAGCGACTTGATTCCGGGAAAGTGGTCTCTGGCGAAGCGAAGATGACCGAAGCAAATCGCCATGTACTCTATCGTGATAACGCGCACAACCAAACGGAGGGGCGCAGCGTTGAAGACTCTTTCCACACGGTTCTGGCGGGCAATACATCCGTCAAAGCGGACGCCGTACCGCTCGACGAGTTCCTGGAGAAGCTTTCCGAGCAGCATCGGATTCCAATCATTTTGGACCGAAACAATCTGAAGCAAGCGGGCATCACCTCCAATGTGAATGTCAGCATCGAAATGAAGAACGTCAGTCTTCGGATGGTGCTGAACATCGCCCTGGCGAAAGTCGGCTGCAAATACGAAGTGAAGAACGAGATCATCCGCGTCTTCGCGGCACCGAAACCATAACGCCCGATGAAATCTCCGTCACTGTTCCAAGTCGCCGATCAACATCAGCGACGAGGTGTACCACGTGTGGTCCTTGTACTTGTCAGGCTTGGCATCGAAATCGGCTCGATTGCGTTCAAACAGAATCTCTCGCTTGTCCAGCTGTTGCGGTGTCAATTGAATCTTGATGCTGTGTCGGCCGGGGGCGAGTTTCGAGCCGATGGTCAACGTCGCCATCCGGTGGTAGGTGCAATAGCCATCGATGCGGTTGCGCGAGACTTCGTCGCCGTCGATCTGGACGCGGACCTGACCGCCATCGGGTCCCAACACGTCAAACAGAGCGGCGTGCGTGCCTTCGAAGGTGAATGCCAGCGTTGCACCCGGTGCGTCAGCTTGATAGAGCTCGGGCATGTTACGCCTAAATCGCTTGGCCAGCGCATGATCCCCGGGAAGCTTGGTCCAGTTTCCGGTCAACATCTCGGGTTTGATGGCCACCATTTTGGCGTGTTCCCAGTTGTCCTTGCGAAGGGGGGCGATCAAGGCATGGGGTTGCGGGGCATCGCCGGCCGCCGTGAACTTCGGCCAAGATCGTGCGATCACTTCGGTATAGAGACGGTGCCCGGTTTCGACATGCGGATGAACGCCATCGGTTGAGAAGACCATCGGCTCTGAATCGATGTCCTTTGGTTTGGGGGCTTTGAAAATCAGCTTTCCCGCCGACTCCAATTGAGCGACTTCGACGCCGAAATGAATCGAAGGGATCGCATAGTGATCGGCCAAGTCTTCCATGGCGCTGGCTGCACGAGGCATCTTGCCGGACTTCAGATCGGGCAGCATCGCTTGCGTGAGCGTGTAGACAAAACAAATGTCGGTTTTCGGATTGGACGCCCACGTTTGACGCACAATGCCTTCCATTGATTGATGGATGCGTTCCGGTGCGGCTCCGCCGTCGTTGACCGCAAATTCCACGAACAGCAAATCCGGTTGGTGCTGCAACGCATCTCGCTGCAGACGAAACACGCCGAAGCCCTCGACCCCGCCCACTTTGACGTCGAAATTTTACACTTGGGTGAGACCACAGATCAGCCGCCGGAGGCAGAACCAGCGGGTGTGAAGTCGGTCCCCGCCTTGGTGATCAATGGCCAGCCGTTCCATCTCCATCATGGAGCCGTGGTATGTTGTAGAAACATTTCGCTCTCCACACAGAAATGAGGTCCAGTATGTATCGTGTGTTCCTTGTTTGTGCCGCCGTGACGGCGTTGACCGCTGTCGCGGTTTTTTCGAATCCACTTGACGCCGACGACGCGACCAATGATCGCGAGCAGGAGCGGAAGATGCGTCTGGAATACCTGACGCAACAGGCGAGGGAGTTCAAAATGTCGCCTGTCAACCAGCAAAGCGTGCTGCTTTCGATGGAAGAACGCCCCGTTTTGCGGTACACCAACCCTGTTCGTAATTTTTTCACCGATGGCGTCGTGTTTCTTTGGAGACACGATGCAGAACCGGCCGTCCTGGGCGCGTTGTCGGTGCGTGGAAATGGAAAAGTGTTCTGTGAATTCGCATCGCTGACAGCGACGCCCTTGTATTGCGATCTCGGCCTGCAGCGACCTTGGACGCCCGAAAAGAAGGCTCAGGTCGATGTGCCCTTGAAGGTTCGGATACCGGACTCCGATGACGAGAGACGTCAAAAACTTGCGATGCGTCAGCTGATTCGTCGTTTCTCGGTGTGGATGTATGAAGTTGAAAATCCGGACCAGAAAAAGGAGTTGCGTCTATTGACCAATCCGTTGGTCCAATGGTCGGATTCAGCCGGCAAATCGTCGATGTGTTTCGGATTCGCCGAGACCAACGACCCCGAGGCCTTGGTCCTGCTTCGCTACACTCCAAAATCGAATACAGGTGGAGGCACCTGGACGTACACGCTATCGCGAATGACGTCGCGGCCGTTGGTTTTCGAATTGGATCAAAAAATGATTCATGAGGTCAAAGCCTATTGGCAGAATCCCCAATCTGTCAAAGACGATTACCTTGAACGGGCACTGGGAGAATATCCAGCGGAATAAGACTGCATCAACCAACGAGCGAATGCCCATGGCATCAAGTTGGCAGTGGGTTGATGACGTTGAAAGCGATCGAGCGACCGACGACCGGCACATTGAACGAGAGTACCTGATGAGACAGAGCTTGCAAAATCCACGACTTCCCAGGCCGGTCTTTTCGAACGGCTGCTTCGCTTTCGTTGACCGGAAAAGGTCGGTCGATCTTAGGTGGAGACTCCTGCTCCTGATCAATTTGCTGCTTGCACCGCTGGCCGCGTCGCAGGCCGCTGATCGCTCCGCGGATTCGCCTGCTGTGCACCGCTGTGAAGCATTTTTTAGCGGCACGGCGCGAGCCCTCCGGTGTTTTGGCAGAGATGCAGAACCGGAGGGCTCGCGCCCTGCCGCTAAAACTTTCATCAACACAGGGGCGAAATGCTTCACAGCGTTGCCTGATGTGGTCGTTTACGGGGCGACACCTGCGGGCATTGCCGCGGCGCTGCATGCCGCAGAAGCAGGCCGCAGCGTTTGGCTGATCGAACCCACCGGACGGATCGGTGGCATGACGACACATGGTCTGTCGCATTCGGATTTCCACAGCTTCGAAGCGCTCAACGGACCGTTTCTGCATTTCAGTCAGCGGGTCTTGCGGCACTACCAGAAAACGCACGGCAACGATTCCGAACAGGCCAAAGACAGCTGGCAAGGCACCCACGGCGAGCCCTCGGTCAACCTGCTGATTTTTGAACGCATGCTCGCCGATACACCGACCATCTCGGTCCTGACGAATCATCGTCTGGTCCAAGTGGATGTCGAGGACTCAGCGATTACGACGCTGCACTTTTCGCTGCCGGAATCAAAGCAAATCATGGTCAAGCCAAAGATCGCGATTGATGCGACTTACGAGGGCGACCTGCTGGCCGCGGCTGGCGTTCCATACCGCCTGGGGCGAGAGGCTCGGTCGGAGTACGGCGAATCGCTCGCGCCGGAAACCTCCGATGACCAGTTGCAGGGCTACAACTTCCGTCTTTGCATGACGCAGAACGAATCGAACCGCGTGCCGATTCCTGTACCGGAAAATTACGACCGAGAAGACTATGCGGCGATTGTTCCGCTGGTCAAATCCGGTGCCTTCGATGCCGCCTTCGGTTATCCCGGTCGACGCTTCATCCTGAAGGCACACCTGCCGGTGATGCCCAACGGCAAGCACGACATCAACGACGTTTCCAAGGGGTTGGTTCGGCTCTCGTTGCCGGGACACAATCGCGACTATCCCGAAGGCGACGTCGCCACCCGACGTCGCATTGAGAAGAAACACCTCGACTGGCAACTCGGGCTGATGCACTTCGTCCAGACCGATCCCGCGTTGCCAGATGCCTTTCGCGAAGCGGCCAAGACGTGGGGGCTGTGTCGCGATGAGTTTGCCGACAGCGGCTACATTCCGCCACAGATATACGTTCGGGAAGCTCGCCGCATGGTCGGCCAGTACGTCTATACCGAAGCAGACACACAATACGCCCCGAATGATGCCCGCGCCCGCTTGCATCCCGACGCGATCGCGATTGGAGAATACAGCCACAACTGTCACGGCACGGATCACGTAGGACCGCTGATCGGCGGACGGCACACCGGTGAGTTTTACAAAGGCGTCGCGCCCTATCAGATTCCCTACGGAGTGCTCGTGCCGAAGACGATGCGAAATCTGCTCGTTCCGACAGCCTGCAGCGCCAGTCACGTCGGCTTCTGCGCGCTTCGTCTGGAACCGATCTGGATGTCGCTCGGTGGTGCCGCAGGTGATGCCGCCGACATGGCGTTGGCCGGAAACGTCAGGGTGCAGGATGTCGATGTCGAAGCGTTGAAACGGCGGGTTTGGTCGCGCGGCGGTGCGACGATCCACGTCAGCGATGTGGGGCCAGGTCACCCGGATTTTATCGCCGTGCAATGGTGGGGCAGCCTCGGCGGATTTCACGGGATCGAGCCTGCTCCGGCGAAACCAGGCGCGCGCGGCAAACACATTGTCAGTCAGTATTTCGAGGCGTTCCCCGGACATGCGGCCAATCTCGACCAACCGCTCGAGGAGGAATTGGCGACACGCTGGAATCAACTCGCCCGTCGGCACGGCCTGTCCGTTCCCGCCACCAGCGGCACGCGAGGCGACTGGATTCGAGCCGCGTTCGCGGCTGCCGATCAGTCGGTGGTTGATGTCCCCGTTTCCGGCGCGTTCGGACCGTCAAGGTGGTCAACGAAACGTGCATGGAAAGACGAGAACGAATAATATAAATCGGATGAAGAAACTTCTTACATTGGCGTTTATTCTCGGGATGACCGCGGCGTCTGCGGGCGCGAACGAGCCGCGCGAAGCAGACGTCATCGTCTACGGCTCCACCCCGGGGGGCTTTTGCGCCGCGATCGCCGCTGCCCGCGAAGGCGCTTCGGTGATCTTGCTGGAGCCGACCGACCACGTCGGCGCGATGAATACCGGCGGGCTGAGCCACTGCGATTCAAACCAGATGGTTCGCAGCACCTTGATGGGACTGTTCGACGAGTGGCACACGCGTGTGGTGAAGGACTACACCGATCGCGGACTCAAGGCGCCCTACGACCCGGCGAAAAAAGACCAGTCGCGTTGGACTTTCGAGCCGCACGTTGCGATGCGAGTGACGATGCAGATGCTCGACGAAGCCGGGGTAACCGTGCTGACCCGGCGCTATCTGAAATCGGTCACAAAAGAAGGTCCGCGGATCAAGTCGCTGGTGACAAAAAACGGCACGTTTACGGCCAGAGTGTTGATCGATGGCAGCTATGAGGGTGACCTGATGGCCGCCGCGGGAGTCGACTGGACGATCGGTCGGGAAGGCCGCGACGAATATGGCGAATCGCTGGCGGGGAAGCGGTTCCCGAAGAAGCAGATGAATATCAACGGCTTCGCCGATGACGGCAATCTGTTGCCGCTGATCACCACCGATGATGCCGGACCTGATGCGGCGGGCGACAGGAAGATTATGACCTATAGCTTTCGGCTGTGTCTGACGACGGAGCCGAACAACCGCGTGCCGATGCCGACGCCGGACAACTACGACCCTGCCCGCTTTGAGATCGTCCGTCGTGCGCTGCAGGCGGGAGAAACACGGATCGGATTCGACCTCTACCCGCTGCCCGGCAATAAACTTGATGGCAACAATTCAATCGGAGGACAGTTTTCGATCGGTTTGGTGGGTGGGGGCAACCACTGGCACTCCGCGGACGAAGCCGGCCGGAAGCAGATCTGGGCAACGCACAAACAATTCACGCTCGAGTTCATCCATTTCCTGACCACCGATCCCGTCGTGCCGAAGTCGATCCGCGACAAATACTCAGAACTTGGGCTGTGCAGAGACGAATTCGTCCACGACGACCACTTTTCACCCGCACTCTACGTGCGCGAGTCGCGGCGGATGAAGGGTCTGTATGTGATCAGCCAGAAGGACATCCTGGAAACGCCAGTTAAGCACGACCCCATCGCGATCTCCTCGTTTCCGATCGACTCGCACGACGTGCAGCGTGTCGCGTTCAAAGACGGAGGCGTGATCAATGAGGGGACGATCTTTCCCGTGCGGAATCAAAAGCTGAGGCAAGGATACGCCTACCACGTGCCGTACCGCTCGATTCTGCCCAAGCCAGATCAGTGCGACAACCTGCTTGTTCCCGTGGCGCTCTCTTGCACGCACGTGGGCATCTCGTCCCTGAGGATCGAAGCCGCGTGGATGGTCATCGGCCAAGCCGCGGGCGTTGCTGCGGCACTTGCGGCGGATCAGGACATGGCCGTGCAAAACTTGGATTACGAAACACTCCGCGAGCACCTGCTGGCTCAAAAGCAGGTTTTGGATTTGCCAGAGGCAACCGAATCGCCATCTGCGGACGGTTCGATCGCCGCGAAAATGCTCCCGGGAATGGTGCTCGACGATGCACAAGCCATGCTGACCGGTAACTGGTCTCGATCAACAAACTTCAAACCGTACCTCGAACGCGGATACGTCTTCAGCGGTGAAAAAGAGTCAGAATCAACACCTGACCGTGAAGCGACCGCGAGCTTTCGATTCACAGCACCGGCGTCCGGTCGATATCAACTGCTGATGGCTTACTCGGCACACGAGACCCGCGCGAAGAATGTCCCCGTGATCGTGTCGTCGGGCACTCACCGCAAAACAATTTCGGTGGATCAAACCGTGCCACTACCCGACGGCCACGCCTTTCGCCCGATTGCCACGGTCGATCTGCAGGCGGACACCGACACCGTCATTCGAATCACCAACGCAGGCACAACCGGCTTCGTGATCCTGGACGCGCTGCAGTTGCTGCCCCTCCAACCGGAATAGGACCCCACGCTAGGCGATGACGTCGTGGACGACTTGCCCCGAGAGATCGGTCAGGCGGTAATCGCGGCCGGCGTATCGGTACGTCAAACGCTCGTGATCGAAGCCCAACAGGTGCAGCATCGTGGCGTGGAGGTCATGCACCGAAACCGGGTTCTCGACGGCTTTGAAACCGAACTCATCGGTCGCACCGTAGATCGTACCACCCTTGATGCCTCCGCCCGCCATCCAGAGCGAGAAACCCCAGTGATTGTGATCGCGTCCTTGGCTGGCGCCTGATCCGTTTTGGCCCATTTCCACGGACGGCGTCCGTCCGAATTCACCACTGCACAGGATCAATGTCTTGCCGAGCAGGCCGCGTTGCTTGAGATCTTTGATCAGGCCCGCGATCCCTTGGTCACACTGGTTCGCGACATTGCGGTGGGCGCCTTTGATGTTGTTGTGACTGTCCCATGGCTGGCCGGCACCGTGCCAAACCTGCACGTACCGCACGCCACGTTCAACCAAACGCCGAGCCAGCAGTAGTTGGCGATTTTGAATCCCTTCGCCATACAGTTTCAAAATGTGTTCGGACTCCTGATTGGTATCGAACGCGTCGGTGGCTTCCATTTGCATTCGGTAGGCGAGGTCAAACGACTGGATCCGCGCTTCCAAATCAGCTTCGTCCGGACGCCCAGCCGAGTGCCTGGCATTGAGTGCCTGCAAGACTTCCAGCTGAGCCAGTTGATCTGATTGGCTCATCCGCTCGTTGCGAATATGACGAATCAGTTTGGTCGGATCGGTCTGAGCCGTGTCGACCAACGTGCCTTGGTAGCTACCGGGCAGAAACGCGGATTGCCAGTTGCCGGCACCAGCGACCGGCAAGCCGCCCGGACACAGCGCGACAAATCCGGGCAGGTTCTGATTCTCGCTGCCCATGCCCCAAGTCAACCATGATCCGAAACTGGGACGCACCAATCGGGAATGGCCGGTGTTCATCAACATCAGCATCATCTCGTGGCTGGGCAATTCGGCGTACATGGAACGAATCACCGCCAATTCGTCGGCGCACTCGGCCACACGCGGGAACAGGTCGCTGATCGGCATCCCACATTCGCCGTGCTGTTTGAACTGAAACGGCGACGGCAGAGCGACCCCCGTCTTGCGTTCGGTCTGCAGGTTATCAAACGGCAGCATCTGACCGGCTCGACGGGTCAGTTCCGGCTTCGGGTCGAAGGTATCGACCTGCGACATGCCGCCGTTGAGAAAGATGTGAATCACATGCTCGGCACGAGCCGGAAAATGGCTTGTGGTCTCTGCCGTTGCCGACTGACCGGCCAGCAGATCGGCCAGCGCCAGTGATCCGACCCCCAGGCCACAGCGTTGGAGAAACTGCCGGCGAGGCGAGATGAAGGAGTTGTCCATGATGATCTTGCTCGTGTAAGGATCGTTGCGCGACCGATGAGTCAACGAATCGGTAGGCCGGTCAATCGAGGAAAATGAACTCGTTGGAGGCCAGCATGGCATGCGCCAGTTGAGCCCATCGGTCGGTTTCCGCCACGGCTGCCGCGACGGCTGCTACTTTGGTCGTGTCGTTGGTTGCGTCTTCATCAGACGTCCCTCCTTGGCGCCGGGGACGCGTGACAAAGGTGATCGCCAAGTCGCGTTCCTGTTGATCGGGCTGGCGCAAATAAATCCGCCGGTACAACCATTCCACTCGGTCTTCATTCGTCGCCGCCGCATCGACAGCTAGCTCGGCCACCGCGGCAGCCCGGTCCTGGATAAAGGCGGAATTCAAAGCGTACAGCGTCTGCTGGGGGACGATCGTAGCGGGGCGTTTGACCGTGCACGATGTCGGGTCCGCACCATCAAACGTGCTGGATAAACTCGAAATGATGTCGCGATTGATGAACGCGTACACGCTGCGACGGGGGACCACCGGATCGGTTTCCAGATCGAACGGTCGACCGCCCATGGTCGTCGTGTCCAGTTCGCCCGAAACAGCCAACAACGCGTCTCGCATCGATTCCATCTCCAAGCGTTTGCGCGGCATCCGCCACAGCAAGCGGTTCTCCGCATCGCGCTGACGGGCGTCTGTATTCTCCAACGAAGCCTGTTGATAAACGTCCGACAGCATGATTCGGCGGTGCATTTTCTTGATCGACCAACCGTCCTCGGCAAACGCCGTGGCCAAGTGATCGAGTAGCTGCGGATGCGTGGGCGGTGTTCCGCGTGTCCCCAGATCATCGGGTGTACGGACGAGACCCACGCCGAAATGGTGCCGCCAAATCCAGTTCACGATGACACGTCGGGTCAGCGGGTTTTGCGGATCGACGATGGCTTCGGCCAGACCACGACGGCGCTGTCCATCGGTGAAAGGCAGCGGGTTGTGTGGAGCAACCGCGGTCAGGAATCTCGCTTCGACTCGCTCGCCACGGTTGGTCGGATTGCCACGCAGGAACACGCGGGTTTCGAGCGGCGTTTCAGATTCGGCCAGCACCATCCCGCGAGGCGGTGAACCGGGCGCGTTCAGGTGCAAGTTGTGGATCGTGCCACGCTTGCCGGACAGTTTATCCGACACCGTGCGGTTGAGCAGTCTGGCGGCGACCTTGTCCGGCACGTCCGTCGGGGTGCCGGTCTCGTACAGGTGTCGCCGCAGCTGTTGATTGATCGAGCTATTGATTTCAGCGTGTCGAGGATCTTCGTCCGTGATCAGATCGCCAGTCGGCGTCGCTTCCAAGGACGCCTGGTGCAACGCCGTCAACCAGCCGAGATGCACCTCCGCAAACAGCTTGCCGTAGACCTCGGCCAATTCGATCAGCGATGCCGGTCTGGATTCTTCCAGCGCGTCGAGAACTCGCGGATTCCATTTTGGAGCCTCCACGCTCATGTTGTGCAGATCTTTAAACTTCGCCGGATCGCCATTCTCCGCTTTCAACGTCTGTACCAAGCGTTCGCACGCCGCTTGGAACTGGTCCGCAGGAGTGTCCTGCAGCCGGACCCACGCAAAGAACACCGGATCGTGTTCGCTGAGCGTTCGCAAATAGATCCGCCAACGATTGAGAACATCGGGACGCACATCGTCGGTGCGGTACGACAGGAACGCCGCCGAGAGATCCTGCTCGGGGACGCCCTTGGCCAACTCCGTCAAATACAAACCGACTTGGCTGCGCAAGCGGTTTCGCATCACTTCCATCTGATCGCGAGCCATATCGCGATAGATCGTCTGTCGTTTCTCAAGTTGGCGTTGGTAGTCGCGCAGCGGGTCGGTCAGCGGTGGTTCGCCCAGCACCGGCAGTTCGTCCGGCGACTCGCTGCCGGCCAGGGTCGCGTACAGGGCGTAGTAATCGGTGGTGGGGATTTCGTCGAACTTGTGGTCGTGGCAGCGGGCGCAGGCGACGGTCACACCCATCAGTCCCCGCGTGACCACGTCGATCTGGTCGTCGATCAAATCATGCACGCTACGAAACTGCATGCCCACCGTCAAAAAACCCAACGCCGCCAGAGCGGGATCGTTGGCAGGCAGGTCCAGTTGATCGGCGGCCAGTTGTTGCAGGATGAATTCGTCGTAGGGCAAGTCTTCGTTGAACGCGCCGATCACATAATCGCGATAGGTGTACGAGAACGGAAACCGCGTGAAACCGATCGCCGAACCGCCGTGCGTGTCGGCATAGCGAGCGATGTCCAACCAATGACGGCCCCAACGTTCGCCATAACGAGGCGACTGGAGCAATCGGTCGATGACTTTGCCGAAAGCCTGATCGTCGGGGGCGGCGTCGCTGACGAACGCGTCGACCTCTGCGGGCGAGGGAGGCAGGCCGATCAAGTCAAACGTGGCGCGCCGAATCAGCCGCCGGCGGTCCAACCGCGGGGCAAGCGTCAGGCCGTTCTTCTCCAGAGCCGCGACGATAAAGCGATCGATCTCGGTAGATGCGGCGCCCTTGGGCTCGGGGACTTCGGGGTTGCGAATCGGTTGATAGGACCAATGCCCCTCAAACGTTGCGCCCTGATCGATCCAACGCCGCAGGATCTCGATCTCTCTTGCCGTCGGTCGTTTTTGCATTTCCGGGGGCGGCATCTGCATGTCCGGATCTGCGCTCGTCAACCGCAAGATCATTTCGCTGGCATCGGGGTCACCCGGCACGATCGCCGCCGTCGTGCTGTCGTCTTCAATGTCCAAACGCAAATCGGCTTGGCGGTGCTGTTCGTCCGGACCATGGCACTGGACACAGTACTCCGCCAGAATCGGTCGCACGTCACCGCTGAAGCTGATCTCGTCCGCCACGGCCGCCGATCCGGACAGTCCGAGTGCCAAGCACAACGCAATCGCAACCAAGATCACCGTGCGGCCGATCGGAGCGTGGCAAGTTGTCATCGATTGCCTCATCTACTTTCAAGGCGAGAAACGGCAAGGGCGAGCCCTGAGTTGTCTTCGCCGAACGAGGAATTAGGGTGGGAGGGAAAGCATCTGTCGGCAAGCACGCCGCACGCCCTCTCTACGATTCCTCGTGGAAACGTCAATCAGGCCCGCGGCCGAATCAAGACGACAGGCTCAGCGGTCTTCCAAGGTGGGATGGTCCTTAGTTTAACACCGTTTCCGTGCGTCTGCGCGCGTCGCGGTGCAGGTCGGTGGCCCCGGATGAGTGCGACCGACTGGGATGGCAGAAAAATGGTGGGCAGAAATATGCCAGGCTCGGACGCTGGAACGCCCGAAGCAATTTCAGTGCGGTTACTGACTCGCACGGGGACACGGCTCAGCTTCCAGACGTCCAGATTATTCCATGCCCAATTTTCTTGTCTCCCATTTTCCTGTCGCCGCGCTCCCCATTTCGTGGTCGGGCCGAACCCAGTTGCCCTCTGCTCCGCTGCAAGTGGGTCAAAGCGTTAATAAGCGATTTAGTGCCACCCACCAAACCAGCAAAGCAAGGCAGGCGTACATTCCGGCTAGCAAACCCGTAGCTGGGTAACATCGGTCGCAGTTGGTGGGTGGCACCATTCACCTGAATCGTATGAGTGAGCCGCGACGCGTAAGCGGCCGGGCATTTCGACGTTGCCCGAGGCCTTACGGCCAGCGGCTCACCATTGAGTCAGCAGATCACAACTCAATCGACAGGCCGCGCTAGCGCATTCGGCTCACTCCATCAACGGCCCACGGGGACCTCGGTTTTAAGTTAGTAACACCTTGAAAGACCGGCGGGCTGGCGCCCTAATGCGACCAAAAATCGCCGCGCTAGCTGGTGAGATCCAGGGGGCCGCCGGCGCAAAAGTCGGGTGAGCCGAATGAGGTGAGATTTTGGTGCCCCAGACCCTGCGCGATCGACATCCACAACCGGTTGTGGGGGACGCCGCCAAAGTCAATCGCACGGCCCGTCTTGAAACCGGATCCGCCGCCGATCAGCAGGAACGGGATGTCGTTCAAGGTGTGCGAGTTGCCTTTCCCGAGTTCGTTCAACCAAACGATTTGCGTGTTGTCTAACAATGACTCGCCATCGCGTCCCGGCTCGGGAATCTCCGAAAGTCGCTTCGCCAGATACGCCAGCTCGCCGGCAAACCAAGCGTTGATCCGGCGGAGCTTCTCGTGTGCCTGATCATCACCGTCGGGTTCATGCGACAGCGAGTGATGGCCTTCTTCGATGTCCAGCCAACGCATCCGAGCCTGGCCGACCGACCGCATGAACTGCAACGTCGCGACTCGCGTCAGATCGTTCGCCAAACTGTTCACCAGAAGATCGATTTGCATGCGGCTGATGTCGGGCGTATTGTCATTGACCAACTCGATGTTTGGATCGATTTCGGGTTCGGGATGGACCAGTTCGGCTTCCGACGCGGCAGCCGCAATCTGAGTTTCCAGTTGTCGGACATTCTGCAAGTGTTGCTCCAACATCTGACGATCGCCCGCACTCAGCTTCTGGGACAGCTTGCCCAAGTCTTCACTGACGCGGTCGAGGACACTTGAGACGATCTGTCGATCTTGCGCTCCACCGTACAGTTTCTGAAACATTTGCTCCGGATCATCGATCGGCGCCACCGGCCGATCGCTTCCCGCATAGCACATCCGCGTCCAAGGGTCGGCGCGGTCGGGTACGGCGACGCCAAACTCTAACGACCCGAACCGAGTTCGCGTTTGATCGTTCGATTGAAAATGATTTCGAACCTCTTGATCGATCGAAATCCCGCTGGCCCATCCGGCCGGCGTGTGACCACCGCCTTGAATATTCCCCGGGTTCAGCTGTCGGGCTGTCAACAGACACGACATTCCACGCATATGATTGTCGCCGTCGCCACCCACCTGGTTGTTCACGCCCTTGAGCAAAAGTGTCTGATCGCGGAAGGGTTCGAGTGCCGCCAGCATCGCTTTAAGTTGCAAGTCGCCACTGGGATCAAAGCGGTCCGGCCAGAATTCGTCGGGGAGCGTCCCGTTGGGCGAAAACATGATCACCAGCCGTTTCGGAGGCGTCTCGGATTTTGAGTTCGAATCCGCAGCGCGCAAGCTTGGGAGACCGGCGACAAACGGCAGCGCCGCAGTTCCAATTCCCAGGTCACGTAAAAACCGACGTCGGGTTTCAAGGGATCGATTCATCGAGCATTCTCGGTTAAAAGGGCATCGGAGGACGGTGAACCGTCAACCGCCAGGACGGCCAAGCGGGCGCAGAGTTTCTGAATATTGAAATTATCTTTGGCGAAGGCATCACGCAGCTGGTTCAGTCGTTCCGGGCCGGCTACGTGGGCGCTTTGCTGCAGTAGGTGCTCGTACAAGTGCGTGATAAAAGCGAGGTGTGCAGCTGGGTTTTTGACCGCGAATTCCGCGACATCTCGGGCGCTGGTCAAACGCAAAATTTTTCCATCGGTGGTCGTGTAGTCACTTCCACTGTCGATCGGTTTTGCACGATCCGACTCTCGCCACCGACCGACCGCGTCGAAATTTTCAAGGGTGAAACCGAGCGGATTGATCACGCGGTGACAGGCCATGCAGGCACTGTCCCGCGTCAGTAACGTGACCTTCTCACGCATCGTTAAATCATCCGGAAATTCGTCATCATCGAAGGCGATCGCGTTGGGCGGCGGGTTCAACGCTCGCCCCACAATATTGCGGGTCAAGAAAACGCCGCGGTGGATCGGCGACGTGTTGTTGTGGTAGGCAAAGGCGCTCAGCAAGTAGGGATGCGTGAGGATCCCGGAGCGTTTGTCTTTGTCAAACTCAACCGGCTGAAACGCAGACGCGAACTCGCGACGCCGGGCCAACCGTTTGATCTCCTCTCCATCCAATGGACGCCCCTCCACCTCCTGACTCGGAACATAAATCGCCGCCAATCGGTCGTTCAACATCAAGTGCGGGGCGAGCAACAACTGGCGATAATCGGAGTCACGACTCCAGACCACACTGTCGATGAACAACTCCAGTGAACGGCGCAGGTCGGCGATCACGGCATCGTCAAATTCAGGGTACATCGACTTGTCTTTGGAAAGATCTCGGCCTTCGATTTCCAGCCAACTTTCAAAAAAACGTCGCAGCTTGGCTTTCGCGCGCCGATCGCGAAGCATCCGACTGGCATAGGACTGCACCGCGTCCGCGGAGTCGAGACGGCCCGACTTTGCGGCCGCGAGGAGATCCCGATCGGGCAGACTGTCCCACAAAGCGAACGAGAGTTTTGACGCGATGCCCCATGGTTCTTGTCGCGTACGTTCTTCTTCCGTCATCGCTTGATCGATTGAATCGATCAAGTGGGGGTAGAGGAAGTGCGGTGACATGAGCACGAGAACAACGGCCTTGCGCACACCAGATTCGACATCGTCACCTTCGGATTTGACCAGAGAGGCGAGTTGATTCTGCTCGTCGTCACGGAGCGGTCGACGATAAGCGACTTCGGCAAATTCATGGAGGAAGTGGATGATCGCTTCGCTGCGTTGCTCCCGAGCGTGTTGATCGTTCGATTCCAATGATGCCAGCAGGGGCAATCGCGACACCACTTCGCTTGCCGTTTGGACCGCCCCTTGCATCACGGCGGATTGCCATTGCGGCGAGACCGAACTGCCGCGTTCAAAGCCCAGACTTCGATCGTCCGCCGGGAACGGCACGTCACACACAAATGTCCGTGGCGATTCGGCAGTCGACGTGTGGTTGTAATCCAACACCGACCATGTCCCGCGGGGAGGTTTCCACTCCAGTTTGACCGACGCGCTGTCTTCGAGATATTTGAAAAATTCCAGGCGGATCGGGTAGCTTCGGCCGCCGAGCAAAAACATGCGGGCGGTTTTCTCGCGTCGCTTTCCAGACCCGACCCAATCATCGATGAAAGCTTCGTTGTCGCCCGATGAACGATCATCCCGTAGCGATCCGGTGTTCGGACGTGGATCGAAGTTCAGGTACAATCGGGCTCCATTCTCAGTGGTCAGACGAAAACGATATTCGCCGGTGTGCTCGGCAATCAAACTACCTTGCCAAATGATCGCAAACTGGTCGGCGGACAGGCTCGGGACCGGGGCCTCATTTCCGAAGTCAAACTCCAGGCGAGTTTCGCTGCGATAGTGCCCCAAACGCTGAGCCTTGTTCATCCCCTCTGATTGGTAATATTCACCTCGGAGTCCGGGGACCGAACCGTCCCGCGAACGACCTCGCCCCACATTGTTTTCCGATTCCGGACGCGGCGTAAAATGGGCCAGCAGGTCGGCGATCGAATTTCGATACTGTGCCACCGTCAGGCGGGTCAGCTTTGGCGCCGAGTCGAGTGAGCTGCCGGAGTTCAGTTCGTCACGGATATAGCGAGCCAGAAGCGTGGCCTCTTCACCGACGCAAGATTCCGGATCGTCTTCCGGCATCGTTTCCTCGATGACCTTCGCGATTTCCTGAAGCGTCTGATCGGTTCGCAGCGGTTTGGAATAGCCTTCGCTGGTTCCTTGACCATGTGTCCCGTGGCACCGTAGGCACTTTTCTTTGTAAACGGCCGCCACGTCTAGCGGTTCGGATGTCGCACCGGAGTGGTCCGAGTCCTCGGGGGCCGGAACCGCCAAGCCGACGCCGCACAGGCATGCGACGAGGGTGACAAAGATGGGGATGCGTCGCGCAAAATCCATGATCGGTCGCTAGTGGGGAGAGAAAGGAGGGATCGTCATTCTATCGCAATCTGCGGCCCCTTCGCAATGAAAACGAGATTGCGATGCAGTTCGATGGAGCGAAACGGGGTCAGGAGTCAATCGTGCGAAGCACCCATAGGGCCGCATGCGGCTATTGACTCCTGCCCCCGTTTTCGCGGTTTGCAGCTTTCGTCAACTTTCTGGCAGCGGACAGCACCGCGTCTGACTTAGCAACGAGCGAGATCGAAGCGTCGGAGACAATTTTGGTGCACCTTCTAAACCAGGATGGCAACGCAGGCGTACTCTCCGGCTAGCCAACCCGTCGATGGCTAGGGTCGGTTGCAGTTGGTGGGTAGCACCATTCATCCATTTCGATTCTCTCCCTCTGNNCACCTCCGGACCACGCCCCCAATCCTCCCCTCGACCCCGTCGAAAACTCCGCCCTTGTAGAAACTGGACCACGGATGGCAGCGCGAACCCACGGATGTTTTGATGTCTGTGATCCGTGGGTTCGCTCTGCTATCCGTGGGCTTTTCATCAGTCGCAACTGTTTCATGGGACAGTTCGACGTCTTGCCAGCAAACGGTTGAAGTGCCGTGTCCCTCATATTCCGAGCGACAACCGGCGTTCCGACGAAATCAATCACCGGTTTGCGTGATGAATTGTGCTCAAATGCGGTTTCTCCCCTACGTATCGATGGGACCAATAAGATGACACCACGACGAATCGTAGCGAGCTATCTACTCCTCCAGGCAATCGGGACGGCTGCGTGGTGGGCATGGCTGTTCTATGATCCGGAATCCACCAAATGGTTCCAACCTGCCGCTTGGCCAGCCGAGGCATTACTCGGCTTCTGGCTCGGCGATTTTCTCCTGCTGGTCGGTGGATCGGTCGTCACCGGCGTCGGGGTCTTGCGAGCACTCCCGTGGGCACCGGTCGCGGTTTGGAGTTTAGCCGCGGCGGTTTGGTATCCGACGCTGTATTGCATCGGCGTCAGTGTGATCACCGGTCAGGCGTGGATCGCGTCGGCGATGATGGTTGCCATGGCCGGATTGACCCTGGCGATGGCCACGATCTACGGAACAGCCCAGCAATCGCCGTCGACCATCCGCGTCATCTCCCTGACCAGGACAGCGGCACTCGGTTGGACGATCGCGCAAGTGATCCTCTTTTGGGGCGTTTTTCTGTGGATCATTCCAGTGGCCATTGTCGAATTGGAGGACCGTTTGCAGTGGCCCCGGTTTTCCCACAGCGGCCAGACGGTGATGTCGCTGGTGCTCGGCACGGGAGCGTCTATGTTGGGGCTGTGGAGCGGGATCACCATGGCGACGATCGGCGATGGAACGCCGCTTCCGACCGCGACCGCTCCCAAACTGGTGCTTTCCGGGCCCTACCGCTACGTTCGAAATCCGATGGCGCTGGCAGGAGTCCTGCAGGGCGGCGCGGTCGGTTGGTTGCTCGGTAGCCCTAGCGTTGTCGGTTACTCACTTGCCGGCGCCGTCGTTTGGCACCTGCTTGTCCGGCCGATCGAAGAAGCCGATCTGCAAAAACGATTCGGCGACAACTATCGAGTGTATCAACATCGTGTTCGCCTGTGGCTGCCGACGTTCGCCATCAACAGCGAATCGACGCTGGGCGTTCCGAGACAGAGATAGGAAAATGTCGGGTAGGAAGAATCCCAGCCGCGATCGCTGTTTCGCTTGCTTGGGTTCTCTCCAGCCTCCATTTTCCTTACCCCAAGTCTCCTACCTTCTAAACGACCGACGGCATCCCACCGGACTCAACAGCCGACGCAACGCCACAATGCCGATGGGGAGGGCCCGCGGCGGAGTACGGCGTCGCCGTCGTTAACCTGAAAACTGAACCCCAAGCCTGCCCCCGAGACCAGCGCCCCTTGCAGGTACCAAGAGGCAAACGCAAGCCTATGGGCGCATCCTCTGTCGGCCGGACCTATCGTTTCCGCTCAGCCGCCTGGAGCTTTTTGTGGAGAAGCTCGATTTCCTTTGCAAGCGTGGGCTCAAGCTCCGCCAATCGCTCGGGTATGTCTTGCGAGGCGTGAATCACGGCCAAGACGATGATGGATGCCTTTTGTAGATCGCAAACAAACAGGTGCTTGTTGACTCGGTAGAAGCAGAGTTCGGAAGAAAACTCCGGTCGCGGGAGAAGTAGGTCGGGTTGCTCTTGGATTCTGATGAGCCCCGCTTCGAGATCATCGATGTCGCGCGCTGCAGCCTTCTTGCCCCAATTCTCAATGGAGTACTGTTCAATTTCGTTGATCGAAGCCAGGGCAGCCTGGGTGAGGGCGAGTTTCCGGGGCTTCTTGGAACTCACGACTTGGCTTTCTTCATGGCCGTTCGAAGATCACCGGTAAACTCCACGGTGCGACCTTCGATGGCGTCGCGGTATCCAGCAAGGATGTTGTCACGAGCTGCCGCCGCTTCCTGTTTGAGCTTCATCTGACGCAGGACATCCCGCACAAACTCGCTGGGAGTCGCGTAGAGGGTGCCATCGCCGCAGTTCTCGTTGATGAAAGCCCGCAGCTCGTCGGTCAGGGATAAATTGAGTGAATTCGCCACCAGAACGGTTCCTCGTGAAGGAGTCAAACAAGATTGCCACTCGTGACGTTATTTGTCAATATTCGACACAAGCGTCCAGCAGCACCATTGTCCCGGCGTCGCAAATTTGTCGCCGCGACCGTGCGGGCTCGTACACATGGCATACTTGGTGCCGTAGTTATGGCGACCGAATGCCGACTGCGGTCATTGCCCGCGTGAATGCGTCCGGCGACGATCGTCGTGGGTCACACTGTCAGCTATCCGCCCGGATCTTTTGCGTTCTTTGTGCTCTATTGTGGCAATCTCTCATTGCCCAGATACCGTCTGACTGTTCGTGGGAAATGACGAGGACGTAGAGCGTTTGGCCGCGAAAGAGCACAAAGAGCGCAAAAGGGAAAAGGGTCAGGCCTCTTCGAGGGAAGAGTCAACGGGGCTGGGCGTAAAACGACGACACCAGAATTCGGATTCATGTCTGGCAGTGGGCGATCGGCCTACACGCTGGGCCGAGTGAACTCGCGTCGGACTGCTTGGCTGTCTACGATTCTGCGGATTCACCCATCTCCTGAACGATCGGATGGTTGTTTTGAATCGCAATGCACGCTCCAAGCGTTGCGTCAATCTTTCGACTGGCTTTTGATCCATGCCGCAATCCATAGATTGCCAGCAGGGAACGGGCTCGAGTCATTGCCACGTACAAGCCGTTCTCCAGGACCTTGCCTTCCGGGGCGACATAGTGGTCCACGCACGGGATCACAACGACTTCTGATTCGTAACCTTTGAACGAATGCGGAGTGGTGGCAACAAGTGTGTTCGGCTGTCTCTCGAACGAACGATTCTTCTGAAATGGGAGTTCGACACCGATGGTGGCAAGTGCCGGTGCAAGATCCGACTGCAAAACATCCTGAACCCGACCGTTGTAGATGATGCAGATATCGGTTGGCCAAATCCCATCGATCTGGATCAAGTGTTTCAGGTGACCGGCAATCGAAGCCATTTCTTGCCTTCGGTTGTCAAAACGATGGTAGATCGGTTTCGGTCCATCGATTTGGTTGTACCGCACTCGCAACCAGTCTTCGCCGTTTCGATCTGTCTTCACCAGCAATCCAAGTTGAAGCAATTCGCGCTGATCCTGTCGCTTGCGTGATTCCGAGAGCCGGCTCAGTACGTTCACGGCAAGTTCGGCGATCTCGTCATCCATGATCCGGATTACCTTTGACCGCGCATTTGATGGAGTCTGGAATACATCGTTGATCGATCATAACAGCCGTTACGGACCTCAACAAAGGGGCAGGCGTAATCAATAGACTCGATCCCAATACGGTGCAGCATACCGCAGCTGGTTCCGCAACGAAGGGCTTTCGACGATTAGGAAGTTTTTGCGATCACGGCCGGTCAGACGTTTGAAATCTAGCGTCACCAAAAACAGAAATGGTGAGAGGTTTCGATCAGGGTTCGCCAGAGTGAAGGCGGCGGTACGACTTGATTTCATTCTTAATGACGTACAACTGTGTGCTGTAGTCCGTGCGGTAGTCCCGATAGGCCTTGCCGGCGATCACCCGCAGCGCCGAGTTGGGGACGTCCTTGGGCCAATCAAATGAATCGAGTTCCCTGTACGCTTTGATCTGATTGCCAATGACATAAAGCTGAGTGGAGTAATCGTCGCCGAAGTCGTCTTTGGCATCTCGTCGGATTCCGTCATAGACCTTCTGCGGCACGTCAGCGGGTCGCTTGTGTTGGTAGAGCGATTGCCACGCCCTTGATTGATTCTTGATGACGTACAGTTGAGTTGAAAAATCGTCGGGATGATCCGCCTTGGCCTGTTTTTGAATCGCTGCGAGAACGTCGGCGGGTACCGGTGGCGGTGCCTTTGTCGCTTCCTGGTCCGACGCGATAAGACTCTGAATTGCCGATTGCCCCGACGCGGGCACCGCAAGACAGACGGAAAACAGGATCAGTGGCAAGCAGTATTTCATTGGGGGACTCGATCAAGGAGAGTGGACCTCAAACACTATGCCACCCCGCCGGGTTGTCAAATCACACCCACGACGCAATCCGCGAATGTGATTTGGTGCCACTCACCAATCCGGCATGGCAACACAGGCGTACTCTCCTGCTGGCAAATCCGTAGCTGAGTAGCATCGGTTGCGTTTGACGGACGGCACCATTCACCCGTTCCCACAACGAAGTTTGCGACGTCGCAGTCGCTTCCCATTCGCGTCGCCGATGCGGATTTGCGGTATCATGGGGCGATTCCTTCCGAACGCTAAGTGAGACTGTCGTATGCGTTTTCTATTGAGTGCGTTGCTTGTCGTCGCGGGCTTGTTACCGACTTCCACCTCCCTACGCGGTGACGATTGGACTCGCTTCCGGGGGCCAAACGGGCAGGGGAAATCGCCTGAAAGAGGCCTGCCGCTTAAGTGGTCCGAAGCGAGCAATGTCGCCTGGAAAACCGCGATACCGGGCCAAGGCTGGTCGTCTCCGATTGTGTCTGGCGACCACGTCTTTGTGACGACCGCAACGGAAAATGGTGCTTCGTGTCGAGTGATCGGGATCGACCGCACCAGTGGCGACCTACTTTGGAACACGGAAGTCCACCGACAAGTTCCTGGGCCCAAGCGAGCCCAGAACTCCTATGCCACGCCGACGCCGGTGTCCGACGGTGCACGCGTGTACGCCGCGTTTTACGACGGAACGATCGTTGCCGTCGACTTCGACGGCAAATTGGTCTGGAAGAACGAAGACGTCGACTTCCACAGCTTGCACGGGCTCGGTGCGTCGCCGATTCTTGTCGGCGGGCTGATCGTCATGCCCTTTGACGGCAGCAGTCGAGAGGAGCAGCGCGTCGGTTGGAAGGAACCGTGGGACCAGGCCGTCGTGCTGGCCGTGGACAGGGAGACCGGCAACACAAAGTGGCGGGGCAAACGCGGGCTGTCTCGGGTTGGACACGTGACCGCGATCGCGATCGACAACGGCCAGACCGTGGTCAGCGCCGGTGGCGACCGCGTCCAAGCGCACGACGTCGCAACGGGCGAGCGTCTCTGGTCGGTCTACAGCCAGGGTGAGGGCGTGACACCGTCGCCCGTGCTCGGCGAAGGTCTGATCTTCACGTCATCCGGTTTCGAGGAACCGACGATTCGAGCGATTCGCCCCGGCGGTCGCGGGGACGTGACCGAATCGCACATCGTTTGGGAACAGAAACGCGGTGTCCCGGCCTTACCGTCGCCGCTGTACGTCGAGCCGTTTCTGTACACGATCACTCGCGACAATATCCTGCACTGCATCGAAGCGAAAACGGGCGAAGTTGTCTGGCAGGAACGACTCGACGGCAACTACTCCGCGTCGCCGCTGCTGGCCGACGGCCGAATCTATCTCACGTCCGAAGAAGGTATCACCACGGTGCTCGAGCCCGGACCGCAATACAAGGAGATCACCCGAAACACGCTCGACGGTAAGTCGATGGCATCAATCGCGGTTTCCCAAGGCAACTTCTTCATTCGAACCGGCGATCGCCTGTACTGCATCGGAAACCAACCCCGCTGATCCGTTACTGATTTACCCTGGAGAGGTAGTGCCACCCAACGACTAACGATTTGAGATGGCAGAAAAATCAGGGGCAGAAAAATGAGACGGGACGGAGGGGAGAACGGGCGGCAGGAAGATGGCTGACAAGAGAATTGAGCATGGAGAGACCCGGACGCCGACGCCAGCGGATGGTCTTCGCCGCACAAGAACGGCGTCCAGACGCAGCGTTGCAGGCAGTGCAAGACCGGAATATCAGCAGGGTCGACAACTTGCGAGCGTGGCTCGAATGGTACGAGCATAAGCGTTGGTGTCTAGCCTTTAGCCCGGATATTGCAT
>NZ_JANZKV010000256.1 GCF_025060895.1 Stieleria sedimenti
TTACGCGTCACGGCTCACTACATCGGCCTTCACTGAGCGGTATTGGGTTCGGCGCCGACAAACGGAAAGCCGATGGCATGGACAAACCGTACGATCCCTACTTTTCGTCGCGGTAGTTTTGACGCGCGATCGCGTATTGATCTGCGTCGGGCAAGGCTTCCGATTCGGGCGTTTCGGATTTCCAAAGCTGTTCCAAATACGGTCGGCACCAACCACAGCCGGTACCGGCTCCAAAGCACTCGGAAAGTTGCGATACGGTTTTCGGATGCTCGGTCCGAATGAACTGGATGACTTTCCGCTTGGCAACGCCAAAGCACAGGCAGATCGGTTGGTCGTCGTTCATGAATCGTCGGAGGGACAGATCAACAGGGTCGCGACGCGGCACGCGGCCAGGTAATCGGGAATGTTCAATTGCTCGTCGGCCGTGTGAATGTTCTCTTGGCCACAGCCGACGGTGACGGCATGGATGCCATGCTCCTTCAACCAGTTCGCGTCCAACCCTCCGCCGGCGACTTGACGGTAGGGCTGGCGACCGATGGCTTTGAGTGCCTGTTCGAGCGTTTTGACGGAAGGATCGTTGTCGGCCAGGCAGAAGGCTTCGTAATCGACGCGCGACTTAAAATCGCATTTGCCGCAAAGACCGGCGGCATTGGTGACCGAGTCGGCCGCAGCTTCGAACGCGGCGCGGATTTGGGCGACGATTTGTGATCGGAATTCGGGGTCATGGCTGCGTGCTTCGGCGCGCAAGGTCACCAGGGGGGTGACCACGTTGGTGGCGTCGCCTCCCTGGATCACGCCGACGTTCGCCGTCCCGCTGCGGCCTTCTTTTTCGATCCGCCCGAGCCAGCCGTCGGATTCCAGGTCGGCGATCGCTTTGGCAGCCATCACGATCGCGCTGGCTCCCTGTTCCGGGGCGGCACCGGCGTGCGCGGGGATTCCGGTCAGACTGATTTCCATCCGCTCGCCGCCGATCGCACCGACGGTGACCTTTTCGATTGCGCCGCCGTCAAAATTAAAGGCCTGATCGACGGGACCGACCATCGACGCGTCCAGGTGACGTGCCCCTTCCAGTCCGATTTCCTCTTGAATGAAAAAGGCGATCACGGCGGGATCGAGATCGGATCGTCCCAGCCGCAGTCGTTCGATCGCGGCGGTCAGGATGGCCGCGCAGCCGCTCCGGTCGTCCGCCCCCAGCCCGGTTCCGCCGCGGCTGTGAACACGGTCCCCGTCGACGACAGGGTCGCTGCCGAGACAGATCGGGACCGTGTCCATGTGTGCCGAAAGCATCGTCCGGGGGCCCTTGCCGCTGCCCGGCAGGTGAACGATCAAGTTGCCGCAATTGCCGGGCATACGGGTCCGAGTCTCGGCGCCATCGAATTGGATCGCGGATTCGTCCAGTCCTGCCCGGACCAAGGCCTCGGCGATGCGGTCGGCAACGTCGCGTTCGTTGCCGCTACCGCCCTCGATCGCGGTCAAATCGAGGTACCGGGCCAGAGCTTCATCTTCGTTGACTACGATTTCTTTCATCTTGCGGTTAAATTGAGGGCGTTCCTGAAAGCCGGCTTTCCCATTAGCGTAGGGTCCGATCCGTCGGCGTGTCGAGTGCCTCGTTTCCTTTTACCGCGTGTTGGTCTGCGTGAATCTTCCCGTCATCCAAACCGAATCTACCCCGAACGAGCCCCCGGCGATGGACGGCCGCGCGCACCTGCTGGATCTGTCGTTTGCCGATTTCCGGCAATGGTTGATCGAGCACGGCCAACCCAAGTTCCGTGCGAAGCAGGTTTTCGGTTGGGTCTATGAAAAGCGGGCGCGCGATTTCGACTCAATGAGCGACCTGCCCAAAACACTCCGCGAGCAACTTGCGTCGGAGTTTGTGATTTACCGATCTGACGAAGCGGCGGTGCAAACCAGCCGTGACGGCACCGACAAATTGCTGGTGCGATTGGCCGATGGTGGAGAAGTGGAATGCGTGCTGTTGCGAGACGGAAATCGACGCAGCATCTGTGTCAGCAGCCAGGTCGGCTGCGCGATGGGCTGTGTGTTCTGCGCCAGCGGGCTCGATGGGGTCGATCGCAACTTGACTCGCGGTGAAATCGTCGAGCAAATGCTTCGACTGCAGGCCCGGTTGGAACCGGAAGAACGGTTGAGCCACATTGTGATGATGGGCATGGGCGAACCGCTGGCAAATCTGGATCGCGTGCTCGGGGCGCTTGAGACGGCTAAGTCGGCCGACGGATTGGGGATCAGCCCGCGGCGGATCACGATCAGCACCGTGGGTTTACCGCCCGCGATCGATCGGTTGGCAGACAACGGTGTGCCCTACAATCTGGCCGTCAGTCTGCACGCACCGAACGAGGAATTGCGCAGCCAACTTGTTCCGGTGAACGAGAAGATCGGCATCGACGCCGTCCTGGCCGCTGCCGATCGCTACTTCGCCGCCAGCGGGCGGAGGCTGACGTTTGAATATGTTTTGCTGGGCGGTGTCAACGACGGTGCGGAACACGCGCAAGAACTGGCACAGTTGCTGCGGCGTCGCACGGTGCTGCTGAACGTCATTCCGTACAATCCCGTCGAAGGGTTGCCGTACCAGACGCCCAGTCAACGAGCGATCGCGGAGTTCCGTCAGATTCTCGAATCCGCGGGCGTCAACGTCATGTTTCGGCAACGCAAAGGGGATGAAATTGACGCCGCCTGCGGACAGCTGCGACGCAATCGGGCGGGGAAGTGAAAGTCAGATTCCAGCGGGACGCGTGAGCGACCGGCGCGTGGTGATGATCTCTGCACGCAATGCCATCTACATTGGCGCTGAAGGAGTTAGCGGAACGGCGCGAGCCGTCCGGTCGCGCTTCTTGGCGCTGAAGGAGTTAGCGGAACGGCGCGAGCCGTCCGGTCGCGCTTCAAAAACACCGTGAAAGACCGGAGGGCTCGCGCCCTGCCGCTAACAAAAATACCCCGCTTGGCGCCGGGGGCTTCGGCGTTGGGCCGACGCCGCGTGCCGGGACTTTTGCACGGCGCGTCTGGCGACGTGCGAAAAACGGAGTTAGATGCCGTACAGCGGTCGCAGCTTGTTTTCCAGGTAACGCATCAGGTGGTCCGATGAAAGTGGCTTGCCCGTTGCTGCGGTGATCAACTCGCTGCCGCTGAAATTGCGCCCGTGGCGATGGACGTTGTCTCGCAACCATTCCAGCAACGGCGCAAACTCTCCGCGGGACATCATGCCGTCGAGATCGCCCAACGTTTCCGCGGCGGCGTCGAACAACTGCGCCGCGGCCAAATTTCCGAGCGTGTACGTCGGAAAGTATCCGAACAGCCCCGCACTCCAGTGGACATCCTGCAGCACGCCATCGGCGTCCGAAGGCGGCGTGATACCCAGGCACTGCTGATACTGTTGATTCCAAGCGTCCGGCAGATCGCTGATCGAGAGTTCTTCGTTGATCAACGCCTGTTCCAGTTCGAATCGAATCAAAATGTGCAGGTTGTACGTCGCCTCATCGGCCTCCACACGGATCAAGCTCGGTCGCACCTGGTTGATGGCGAAATAGAACTCGTCCAAATCGGTTTCGCCCAGTTCCGCCAAAAACGCTTGCTGGGCTTTGGGGTACAGCCAGTCCCAAAACGGCCGGCTTCGTCCAACCTGGTTTTCCCACAAACGTGACTGGGACTCGTGGAGACCCAGCGACACATAGCTGCCCGGTGGCAAGCCGAACCAATCGTTTCGCAATCCCTGTTCGTACATGCCGTGGCCGGCTTCGTGCAACGTGCCGAACAGCCCGCTGGGAAGCCAATGTTCTTCGTAACGCGTCAGAATGCGGCAGTCATTGGGACCCAACGTGGTGCAAAACGGATGGCTGGTTTCATCCAAGCGGCCACGGGAAAAATCGAATCCGACCCACTCGGCCACCTTGCGACTGAAGGCCCGCTGTGACGCGATCGGATAACTGCGTTGGAGCGGCTCGACATTCGGCTGCCGGGGCGAGTCGGTCACCGCGACGATCAATTCGCTCAACCGCTGTTTCAAGTCGCTGAAGACGGGATTGAGTTCGCTGACCTTGGCGTCCGGTTCATACTCGTCCAGCAACGCTTCATAGACGCTGCGCGAGGTCCCTGCGGCCATACGGGAACCGGCTTCTCGCTTGAGTGCGATCATTTCGGTCAGTGCGGGCTGAAAGGCGGCGAAGGAATCTCGTTTGCGGGCGTCATCCCAGGTCTGTTGTCCTCGCACGGTCGCGACGCTCAACCGGGTGACTAAATCGAGCGGGAGTTTTTGGTCGCGGACAAAATCACGGTGCAGGGACCGAATCGTGGCGGCTTGATCCGAGTGCGGATCCAAGTCGCCGCTGTGTTCGAGCAACTCCTGCAATGCGTCGCCGTATTGGGCGTCGGTGCGCAGTTGATGCGCCGAGGAACGGAGCGTGCTGACTTGCTCGGCGCGATACTCACCGGCTGCGAGCGGCATGCCCGTCCGCTCATCCCATTCCAAAGCATCGGCGGCGGAGTGGAAGATCGCGGCTCGGCGAGCGGTCTCGCAGACCGATTCGAATTGGGCTTCGTTGAAGGGCATGGGGACGGCAGAAAAATGATGGGCAGAAAATGGGAACTGGAAGACAACAAAATCTAACAGCTAACAGCTAGCCTCACGCTTCCGAGGCGACGGCGTCTGGCTCGGGATGGGTATCGCGGAGTGCGAGTTCGTGGTTGAGGATTTCGAGCAGGGTTTGCAGGAACACGACGACCATGGGGCCGATCAGGATTCCGATCGGGCCGAACACTGGAACGCCGCCCAGGACGCTCAACAGTGCGACCAGTGGGTGTAATTCCGAGTGGCCGTGTAGCACATAGGCTTTGATCACGTTGTCGATCGACGAGACGACCGCGGCGCCATAGATGGCCAAAAAGATTGCCGCTCCGTAGCTCTGGTCGACCGCTGCCAAGTAGATGGCGCAGGGCACCCAGACCGATGCGGCGCCCAAAAACGGAATCAGGGCCATCACCGTGGTGACCATGAACAGCAAGATGAAGGATTCGAATCCGCAAAAGAAGAACGCGATCGCGGCGAGAAGTCCCTGCACGATGGCGCTCAAGATGCTCGCCAGCACGACCGCGCGACTGGTCTTTTCAAATTCGCCCAACAGCCGTCGTTCGTAGGAGTCGTCGAGGGGACTGAGCCGCATCAGCGTGTGCACCATCGCCGGTCCGTCGACGAAGAAAAAGTAAATCGAGATCACCATGATCAACATGCCGATCACGATTTGCACGACGACCTTTCCCGTCACCCCGGACAGTTTGACGAAACGTGGCTGCAAGTACTCCCGTGCCGCGCGGATCGCTTCGGCCAAGTCTTTTTCACTGGGATTGGTTAACAGTTTGACTTCCGTTCGAAATGATCCGCCCAATTTGGCGTTCATCCAAGTGTGAATCGACGCGGATGCGACGACGGACCCACGATGAAAACGCTCTTCGGTCGCGATGCGTTCGGCCGGGTCCTCCGTGTCTTGGACCGTTTCCAATTGCTCGACAACGTCGGCAAACTCATCGAGTCGCTGTTTCGCAACGTCGCCGGTTTCGCCCGTCGGGGCGGCGCCGACCACTTCTTTTTCCAGAAAGGTGATCAGCTCCTTCGATTCGGCGATCTGCGCCCGGACCAATTCGGGTTCTTCGATTTGGTCCAACATCCCGGCCAGATCGTCGAGTCGACGGAAGCGGTCGGCATGTTGAAGTTCCAGGCCGAGGCGGGTTCGCCCTCGTTCGAATGCCGCGTTCAGGTCGTCCAAATCTGTACGGCTGACCAACCCTGTCAACTGACCGATGGCCACGGTCAGCAGCAAGACGATCGGCATCAGCACGATCGCCAGGATCACCGAGGTAGTGGCAACCGCGGCGGTCCGTCGTCGGCCCTTGAGTTTCTTCAGAATCCACTCGTTGAGTGGGCGGAAGATGACGACCAGTGCCGCCGCCATGAACAGCGGAATGAAAAATCCCACCATCACCTTGTAGAACAGCAGCCCGACCACCAGGATTCCGGCGATCAATACGATCACCGAAGTGATTCGCGCCAGCGATGGTAGCTTTTCCAAGGCCGTCCGTGGTGGTGAATCGGATCGGGTAGACGCCGCGTCGACGTCGGTGGCTGCACCGCCGACGGGCGCGGCAGCGGGAGCCGATTGAACGTCAGCTTGCACGTCAGCGGTCTCTGCCGACGATGGCGCTGCTCGATCACGGGACGCGTCATCGGAATTTGCGGAGGGTTCTGAATTCACGGCAACGATGCCCTGGGAGTAGCTTGGAAATCAGTGTCGACGCATCATAAGACCCGGCGCGAGCGGGGTGCTACCGGACAGGCTCAGATGGCCAGTGAGAAGGCGCCAAATGATGGCCAAAAAGCGAGTCTTCCGCCGAGCCGAATGATTGTGTTGTGCCGGGAGGCTTCGTAAGAACGTCGCCCCGCCATTTGCTCGATCGCGGGACCATTGATTACCAGCGACCGGTTTGACGGTCAGAAATCACGATCTTGCGCGCTTCGTTGCTAATCCCGTACGCCAAGTCGGGCTGGTTCAGTTCCAGAAACACGGTGTATTTCTGGTGGATCGCATCGCTGTAGACGACCGGTGCGTGCGTCAGACGCATGAAATGCACGGGCCGTCCGTTCCAACGTTTGGTAAAGGCCCCGGCTTCCAAGGCCGGTTCGCGTTGCAGACCGTAGTAGCCGGTCATGGTTTCGGAAAAACGCGTCGGATCGCCGGTGAAGCCGTGGAAGGTCAGGCGTTGCAACCGATCGGAATAGTCGAAATAGAACGTCAACGTTCCCGCCACGTCGTCGGCCCTGATGCCGGTCACCACTGGAACGCGCAAGCCTTTCAAGTTCATATCCGCCAACACCGTGCTGACGCGTGAGAAGCGATTGACGACCCATTCGGGGCCGATGTCGAATCGCATCACTTCGCGGAGGTCTCGGACCTGATATCCACTCAGCGTCGGCTCTGCGTTGGGGTCCTCCGGGATGGCGCCCAGTTTTCGCGCCAATTCGGAATCATAGCGATAGCGATCTGCACGGACTTGTCGCAGCTTTTCGACTTCATAGTGGGAGTGGTTGGCGTAGCCGCTCGATCGGACTTCTTCGTCAGTCGAAATGCCGGGCGCCAGACCCGACAATCCGTCGACCGTGGACGATGCACCGTCAAAGAGCGAACCGACCGTGGACATCGTTTTGCGACCCATCTCGGTCTCCGTCGCGACGTACGGGCCGACGGCGGCAGCGGCGAGAAGGGCGGTGAGTTTGAGGCGGAGGGATGGCATGATCAATGTCCCGAGTTTTCCAGGGTGTACACAACCACTTTCATCGGAACGCGGGCACGGCATTCTTTTCGAATCAGCCATCCTTGGTGGTCACGATGACTCTAGCGATCGTAGCACCCCAGGCCGTGAAACTCGGTTTCACGCCTGGGCTGCTTCGTGCAGGTCGGCAGAGTTGGCCACGATCAATCGAAACACCGGTTTCGGCTCAGGAATCTCCGCGGGGTGTTCGATAACTGACGAAAGCGATGCCTAGTGCTTTGTTCCAATTTGCAATTAGGGTTGGCCAGCGAAAAGGGGTCAGACCCCAATAGTGCGAAGCACCCTTCGGGCCGTTCCGGCTATTGGGGTCTGACCCCTTTTCGCGAATCTCTCATCGACCCGAACATTGAAATGGAACAAAGCACTAGTGGTGCGTCAACTTTTAGACTTAGGGTGCCGCGGAACTTGCTGCAACCAACGATTCCCTCCGACGTCGACCGTCACTCAGCCACCGTTCGGTCTGGGCGTGTTTGGCTGCGCGTGCGACGCTGGGCATGCGTCGGTCTGGGGCTACTGGTCGCCTTGCCCAACTTCGGCTGCCATCGGTATCACAGCGTGCCCGAGACGATTGGTCAGCGTACCGATTGTGTCGATGCCGTGTTGTGTCAAATCGGAGCACCTGCAGCGGCCGTGGTCGCGACGGTGGATCACGTTCCGGCTCCGGTAACCTTGCGATCGACCGAGCAACTCGAATCGTCTCCGATGCGAGAGATCTCACTGCGAGACGCGTTGTCCATGGCGCTGGAAAACCACAGCGTGTTGCGGGACTTGGGTGCCGGCGTGCTGCGGGTTCCCGAACAACTGCAATCGGAATACAGCGAATCGCTGCAACGGTTGGATCCGCAAGAGAGTGTCGAAGCGGCACTCAGCGCCTTTGACGCGCAGTTCTATGCCTTCGGGAAATGGCAGAACAACGACCGTCGATTCAACAACCGTTTCTTCGGTGGCGGTGCCAACGCGTTCAAACAAGACACGCACGACTACGTGTTTCAGTTGAGCAAGCGAACGCCAACGGGAGCACAGTTCTCGGTGCGAAGCGTCACCGATTATGATGCCAACAATGCGACGGGCAATCTGACCGATAGCGCCTGGCAAACCCAGTTGCATGCCGAAGCGAGACAGCCCTTGCTGCAAGGCGGCGGGCTGCAATTCAATCGCATCGCGGGACCCGCTGCCGTACCGGGTGTTTACAACGGCGTGTTGATCGCCAAGGTCAACAGCGAAATCACGTCGGCCAAGTTTGAACAGGGCGTCCGTGATTACGTCAGCAATGTGATCAACGCGTACTGGGATCTGTACTTTGCCTATCGTGATGCCGATGCGAAACGCGATGCGATGTTGCGTAGCGAGCAGACATGGAAGAGCTATGAGGCTCAGAAATCGAGCAATCGCCAATCGGGAGCAGCCGAAGCCTTGGCGCGGGAGCAGTACTACCGGTTTCGTAGCGAGTACCAAGATGCCGTTGCGGGAAAGCCTTCGATGCGGACGCAGAACGGAAACTCGTCGACCGGAGGAGCGTTCGCGGGAGTCGGTGGCGTACAGGCGGCCGAGCGCCGGTTGCGGCTGATCCTCGGGTTGCCGATCAGCGACGGGACATTACTTCGCCCGAGTGATGACCCTTCGATCGCAAGCATCGAATTCGATTGGCAATCGATTTCCAGCGAAGCCGTTCTGCTGCGTAGCGAGTTGCAGCAACAGCGATTGAAGATCAAACAACGTGAAATGGAACTGTTGGCGGCCAAGAATTTTCTGATGCCGTCACTGGATTTTGTCACGCTGTATCGACTTCGCGGTCTCGACAAGAATCTGGGTGGCAGTGATTCCGCGATTTCAGACCTGACGTCGTTTGATCTGCAGGAATACGAAGCCAGTCTGGAACTGAAATTGCCGGTTGGATTTCGGCAGGGGCACCTGGCGGTTCGGCACGCAAAACTACAGGTGGCGCGGGAACGGGCGGTCTTGGCGGAACAGCAGCGGCAAATCATTCACGACCTGACCGCCATGGTGGCCGAGTGTGATCGGGCCTTTGCGCAAGTCGAAACCAATCGCCAACGATATCTCGCCGCCAGCGATGCCCTGGCCGCGTTGGAAACCTCTCAACAGGCCGGCATGCCGATCAATTTTGATCAACTGCTTGATGCCCAACGGCGCGTCAGCGAATCGCAGTCACGTTATTACGCCGCATTGGTCGAATACACGATCGCCACCAAGAACGTGCATCTGGAAAAAGGAACGTTGCTTCGGACCAGCGACGTGCTGTTGATTGCGGAACGGCGCGAGCGGCCCGTCGATTGAATCCGATCACACATGG
>NZ_JANZKV010000257.1 GCF_025060895.1 Stieleria sedimenti
GTGGTGTTTCATGAAGACTCCAGTCGGCTCCGAACCAAAAACGCGACGTCGAACATGAGCTTTGCTCGCCGGTTTGTCACAACGCTCCTCAAGCGGGACACTCGGAAGAAGAGTCTCAAGCGGAAACGCAAAATCGCTGGCTGGAACACTGACTTTCTCGAAAAACTCCTGTTTGCAGCCTAATTTTGGTGCGATCGTCGTGACATTGTGAGGCTTTAGGTCCCGATGGATAATCCCACTCGAGTGAGCGTAGTCAAGTGCTAAGGCAAGCTTGCGGACAATCTCGGCAGCTTCTGAGAATGGCAGGCTGCCGCGCTGAAGCCGATTCGAGAGCAGTTCGCCTTCGATGTACTCCGTTGCAATGTAGTACCTGTCGCCCGCCTTTCCGGACTCATACGTGGTGACGATGTTCGCGTGTCTCAGTCTTGCAGCCGCTTTTGCTTCCGCAACAAAGCGTTTGGTTCGGTTCTCTCCACCGGATGCAAAGATCGGCACTTTCAACGCAACCCATCGATCAAGCGACGGGTCGCGGGCCTTGTAGACCTTTCCAAAACCGCCTGTTCCCAACACCGAGACGATCTCGAATCGACCGAGCTTTCTGGGGCGTCGCGTTCGATCGCTTCGTTCGGGTGTCTTGGCAATCGCCCTCAATGTACTGTCGTCGGACGCTTCTAAAGTCTGATTTGCCTGGTTCCCCACGGACAACATCGAGGCATTCCCGCTCGATTCGAACGAGAAAGATTGCTTACAGGCTGGGCAACCAATGGTCTTCCCCAGTTTTCCTGAGTCGACTCGCAGCTTCTGGCCGCAGTGAGGGCAAATTGTTTTCGCTCGCATGCTGAAGAAATCGAGATCGATCCAGAGGGTATCGCAGTGGAAGCCAGCTCGAGCCTCCAAGATGATACCTGGGTGACGGGCTCAGTCCAGGCATTCGTGGCGAGGGTCGTGCGATAATCTTACCAAACAGGTCGGCCGCGAATCGGCACTTGTCGGCCGCCCCCCAATCTAAGTCGTCGAATCGCTGACACAGAACGGTTCAGACGCCGCAAGTGCGTTGCCCCCGGTCGCCAGTCGCAGCTTCACCGAATTGGACTACACCGAAACAGCGCGGCGTTGGATCAGCTAGGCGAAAGCGAACCCGAAGCACTGCTAGTCGACGATTCTCACATATAAATATCCCCCGCGTTGTTGATTCAGAGCCGTCCGAAGTTGAGCATTGATTTGACAGTTTTCTAGTTCGAGCCTCTTCAATCCTCTCGGCAAGTATTGGAACACGGCCTCCTGACCTTGGAGGCCACTGCAGTTTTCGAATTCGAGTTCGGTGAGCGATGGGCATCGTGCGAGGGCGGCCACGAACGTTCCGTCCAATGTGCAATTCTTGAGTTCAATCTTGGTCACGGAACGAAGTAACAGTGGTCGCAATTTCGCCGGCAGTTTGCAATCAAGGAATTTCAAACCGGTCAGATTGGATTGTGTTAACACTTGCAGTTCTTGGACGCTGACGTCACGTCCATGGAATCCGATCGATTTGACGGCACGGCTGCGCGCTAAGTCTTTGAAGCCCTGAACGCTAAGCAGCGAGTTCGCGGTCACTGCCACATTCACATCGCCCTCAAGACCGGCCACAAGTTTCATGTCTTCGTCGTCAAGCGGTCCGGCGATGTCCAATCGAGGACTCTTGATCGGATTCGCGATGGGGAGATGATTGTATGGGAATCGGCCAAAGCGATTGGCTAACTCTCTAAAACGCGGCCCAAACGATTTGCCCTGGACTACGAAATTGTCAAACGCGTTCGACGCTTTCTCGATCCGAATAATTCCCCAAAGCGGAGCCGTTGCGAGCGGTGATTCACGACACTTGATCAGATAGTTGTGTCCAACCGTTGCCCTTAAACTGTTCACCGGCTGTAGATCATTCTCGTCCAACCAAATCGCAACGGGTCGCTTCAGCCAGCTGTTTTCAAACTCCGTGCCCAGATCTGCAAGGTGGGTCATGGAATCGATCACGATATTCATGGACTTCCCATACCCTGAAACACGAATCACGTGGCCCTCTGGCGTGCTGTAGGGCCGCATGCTACCCCAGAAGAAATTGACATCGCTGTAGTCGCGATTGATCCGGAATTGGTAGCCATCTTTCAGAAACTTGGTCTTGGTGATCAACCCACTGACCATGTGTGACTGTCTGGGCTTCAATTCCAATGTTCCCAAGTTTGCGACGCCACCTGAAAAGTCATCCTCCGAAATCTGTCGCTTCACCCCTTCATAGAAGTAGTTTCGCAAGTCCAGGTCGATGCGGTTCTCAAATTCAAAGAGATCTTTCGGCAGTGTAAATTCAAGCTCTCCGGTGACATCACTATGCGTCAAAACGGTGGATCTGTAGTAGAAACCCGGAAGACTTAAAAGCACGCAACCTGGAATCGCCTGCTCACCATCTATCAAAGTTGCCTTCACCGTCAGGAGTTCATCCTTGTTTGCAGCTTGGATTTTGATCGATGGTATCAGGACACTGCTTCGTCTTTGCGTATCGGGGACGGTCGTCGTGGACTTCCGGTGCTGCAGTGTGACCGTGCCAATCTCCGCTGGTTTCCCAGGATGCAGGCTCGCGACAAACCAAGGCCAATGGGTAATCGAGTCCCTGCGACTGCCACCGAAACTCACATTGAGTCGCTGCTGCTGCTGATATAACAAGACGCCGCCAGCCGGGATTCCTCCTCTGCCGATAACCGTTCCTTCTGGAATATCAAACTTGCCGACTGCAATGACCTTACCGCTGTTCTCTTGGTCGGCAAGGAATCGGTCAATGCTCCGTGAAAGTTCTTGCTGAATGGCCAGTGGAACGGCCTGCATCCAAGATTTGAGCTTTGGATCGGCAGCAATTAGCTCGGCTGCGGAGTTCTCAGCATTCGATTCGTCGCCAGCCGCATCGAAGCCGGTCGCGGCAAGTCGGGGAGACGAGGCTGGCAACCCGATGAGCAAACACAACAGCAAACTAAGGAATCGTCGCACGTTCAAGTCCGTTGGGGAGAAGAGAAAGGGCCGCGGGAAGCCAAGTCACCGCTCCCGCGTCACCCGAGAAACACACCGATCCCAAAGACGCAACGGAACCGAAACCAAACGGAACAATTCGCCCCCCGTCCTTTTTGTTTCGCTCGAGTGATGGAGAGCTGGTCATCAGTTGCTGCTTGTTGAAGCGGAAGTATTTTCCTTCAATGTCGCAATCGTCTTTTGAAACGCAGCCGCTGACATCGTGCCCTTCAGGATTGTCAACTCATCAATCAGACCGTAAAACGCATTGCCATAGGAATAGTTGGTAAACATCCAGTTCTTGTCGCGTTCTGCGTCGCTTGAGTCAGCCACGTCGAGCTTGAAGCCCGGCGGGAGTCGAAACACTTCGGCGCGATTGTGGTCGAGAACCACCGCCACAATTCCCTTGGGGATATCAACGGCACAGGCGATTTGATGCCAATGTCCCGGGCGTAACTTGAGGTTCTGAAATGTATGACTGATGCGTTGATTGTTGAGCGTTACGCTGACAGCATTGCCTTGGCCGGCACAAATCTGAAACCAACGGTAAGAACTGCCGCCGCAGAGAATCGTTCTGTTCCGGTCAGCGAACGATTGCGCCTTGAATCGAACAGATACGGTGAACGAGTCGTAGCTTTGGCCCGGCGTACTGGCAATGGCCCGGTACCCCGACGCACTGCCAGAATGCTCGTACTGCCCGTTCAGTACTAACGCTCCGTTGTTGAACTGAGTGTTCTTTAGGTCGAATGCGGATCCGGTGCCATTGAGTTCGTTGGCGTTGCCTTCGAACTCGTAGTGAGCGATCACGTTCGGAAGCTTTGGGCTGCCCGCCGTGATGCCAACATCGGGCGACATCTTCTCACCAGGTTCGATCTTCCCGTCAATCTCCGCACGAAACAGCACGGCGTGCTTCCAATGCTGTTGATTGAGCAAGTAAACGTGGCCCGAAGTGACTTCCATGCCTCGCGGGGAGTCCGTTGCTGCTTCCGGCAAGGCATCCAGGTGATCGTCCAGCGTCCCGGGACCAAGATCCTTGATATGGCACGGCGCGTAGGAATAAGAAAACGAAACCTTGCCCCCGGATTGTTCAAATTCAAGATCCCAGCCGTAGATGTCCGGCGTGGCTTTCCAGCGATGACCAGCGGGAAAGGACTTCACCATTTCCGGACTCTCGGCGAAGCTGCGATCGCCTGTCTTAAGAACTCGATAGGTGATATTGATTTTTCGGGGCAACTCCAGTCCGACACGTCCGAAATCGGTGTCTTCACCGGCCTTTACCGTCACCCGTCGACTTGTACTGACATGGCCATCGGCACTCAGACCAACGTAATAATCGCCTTCGCTCACAGGCTCGGACTGCACGGTTCCGTCCCGACCGACTTTCAGTGTCATACTCCTATGTTTGCGACCGACGCCTTCGGTACCATTGGACGGCGTATTCGCCCGAGGAGTTCGGAGTGTGACGTTCACTCGGGCGGCGCTAGCATCGTCTGTCGCTTCCAGCATCAGTTTTCCGGTAATGCGACCCTTGTCGGCCAACGAGGCCCGGGACATTTTCACGAACCCAACATCGATGACGCCATTTTCCCCCGGCACGGCATCGTCCGGGAGCGTGAAATCAAGAGGTTGGTAGTCCGAGTGCCGGAATCCGATCGGCATTTTTGGATCACGGATCACGTCCACAAAGAAGCCTTCTTCCACAATGATCATTTGTGATCTGACGGATTCCGGATCATCGTTTCCCTGGAGCTGGACCCGACCAACAATCAAATGAGCGTCACGGTTTGCCTCGCGATAACGATCACGTTCCGCGACTGCGCGTTTCATGCGAACCTGAAGCGCTTTTTCCGCTGACGGAAACCGCTTCAATGCATCCAGCGTGGGTGCTTGTCCGATGGCGACGGCAGGCAGCAAGGCTGCGAGCATCAGAATTGCTCGAGCAAAATCGAGAAATTGGGGAATCATGGTGATTGAAGTCCTGCCGATTGGTTGAAATGAGATCTCCACGGTTACCACTGAACCGATTTGCGAGAAATGCGTCAGGAAATCTCGAAAAATCGGACGAAAGACAAGAATTGCCGTGAGAACTCGCGTTCCGGATGCTCGATTTAGACGTCCCGCCTTGGACGAAAGGGCATCGGGTCAGGCGACAAGAATAAGAATCGAAAACGAGCGTCTTGCGTTCAATCCATTGCACTTCGCCGGGAGTCCATCACTCGAGGGGGCTCTGGCGAATTTCAGTACTTTCGGGCGTTTTTGAAATGGAATCGTTGCTGTCTTGCGAGTTCCATCTGTAGACGGTTCCTTCGGCCGATGTGGACCAGAGCTCTGAATCGTCCTTTGAAAAACACAGGTCCGTCACGGAGTCGGTGTGCCGATTCAGCAGCAGTTGCATTTCTCCGCTACGCGTGTCCCAGATCGCGATCCTGTGGTCTGTACTTCCGCTGGCCAGTGTTTCACCATCGTTGCTGAGCGCTAACGATAGGACTCGGCCTTGATGTCCCGACATTTGGCGGCGAAGCTTGCCTTCGGAGTCGAAAACCCGAATCACACCGGTTGCCATTCCACTGTAGATCAGGGATTCGTCGCGATTGACCGCCAATGAGTAGATGCGACTTGCGCCGGCCTGCCACGACGCCTCGATCGTTCCATCGGTAACGTTGACGAGGTGGATTCGACCGTCCGCTCCACCACACAAGATCCCGCCAGCGACCGCTGACATTGAAAGACAAGCCGACTCCCTTTCGAGTTGGCGACAACGCCTAAGAATCTCTCCAGTCAAAGCGTCAGCGGTGAACAACTCTCCGTTTCGCAGGGCCACGAGTAGGACATCTTCATCCTTTGAAAAGCACAACGACGTGACATTTGCGTCGCATTCGATTTCAAAAGAAGGCTTCGGAGGTGGACAAAGCGGGCCAGAGGATTCCAACATTTCCGCTTTTGACAGCTCCTGATCGCAGAAGCCCCCATCCTCACGCCTGCGCAATGCGACCACCTTGCTCCCGGGGGTTCGGAAGCCCAGCACGGCCAATTGGTTCTTTCGAGAATAGGCGATTGTCGAAAACTGGGAGTTGTTGATTTGAAATCCCTCGCGGACTCGGTCTGTTTCGCTATCGACCACCGCACACCAGCCCTCTCGGTGGCAAACGAGCGTTTCACCGGATGCTGCCAATTGGACGGTACGCACTGGGGGACCGTAACCACGATCTTCTCCAGTAAACGTTTGCAATCGCCGAATCCTTTCATTAGGGTCTCGGATTCGCCTGACAAAGAGCTTGCCCTTGCTCCCACCGGTAGCAGTCCATCTGTTGTCAAGAGAAACGGCTGCGGCAAGAACGCTATCCGTTACCGAGCCGATCGCTTCTTGATTTGCCGGATCGAATACTGAGAACAGGAGCCCGCCGCGTCCGTCCGGAATGACGCATTGCGACCTGGGCCTGAATGTGAAATGGCTTGTTAGCGGCGAGGATCGAGCGATCAAAGAATAACTTCGATGCGAGTCGGGCCAAGCGACTGTGGTTACTCCATTGTCGAAAGCGAGAACGATACAGAGGCCGAAATCCATTTCATAATTCGCTTCCGCTGCTCTCAGCGTGCGTTTGGTTGAATCGAGAAGGATGACCTCCGGATCGAGAGCATCAAAAATGTTGCTTTGCTGCAGCTCTTCAAGCGTACCCGCCTCCCAGCGATGCCAAAGACCTTTTCGGGTCACACAATGCAGGACCTGGTCATCGGGCGTGAGCCACAAGCCGGCGGGGACCCCGTCGATTGAATTCCTCCCAGTCAGAGCAGTTTCCGACGCTAAATGAATTTGAATTGGGTACCCTTCCTTGGTGAGCCCATAGCTTCGGTGGCCTCGCGATGTTAAAGCCATCTTTGCTCGCGTTGGCACTGGCAACTCGATGCGGCGTAGGATCGCACCGGATTCCCAGGAGATTTCCAACAAGTTGCCACTGGACTCCTGGCAGTAAAAAGTTGTCATCGCCGGGTGAGAAAGCAGGGTTCCGGCAAGCCGCAAATCACAGGGTATGATCTTCCGAGTTCGATGGAAAATGTCGACGAGCGAAAGGCATCTTGGCTTGCTGCATACGACAAGTTTTCTGTTGTCAGGCGAGAACCTGACCTGATAGATCCCACCGAATCCACCGTCTACTTCTGACAAGTCAAACGCAACGTCTGTCGCCTCCGAATGTAGGAATCTCCATGCGAAACAGCGATCTCCAGGTGGAAAGAGCGATTCATCTTCGAGCTGCTGCTTCGCCACAATCCTATTGCGTGCCAGGAGCGGCTGAATCGACCTAAGACGCGAACTTACCGTTGCCCTCTTCAGTTGCTCTTCTCTGGCGAGGAGTTCTTGATTCTGCTGATCGACTTCTCTTGCATGTTTGTATCTTGAAGTGACGTTCACCGTCAGGAGAACAAAAGCCATCAGCAGTGTCGCTGCGATGACGCTCCAAAGAATTGTCAACGTAGGGTTTCGGTGTATCCATCGGACGCTTTTTTCAGCCAATGAAACCGGTCGAGCCGCAACCAGATCTCCATCAATAAGGCAGTCGATCTCCGCTCGTAGTAGCGCAAGCGACGAATACCGATCCTCCGAATTGTCCGCTGTCATCCGCGCCAAGACAGCGTCCAGATCGCGTGACCGCCATCCCGCGAAGTCGTGATGTCGCTTGGCTGCTCGCATGTCTGACGCACTTGCCGGCACGTCAGACAATCGGCACAACAAATTTCTAAGTAGAACTCCCACGCTGTATATCTCAGAAGTCACGCCAGGGTGCCGATTCCTGTCTTTGAGTTCCGGGGCGATGTAGCCCGGCGTTCCGATCGGACCGTTGGGGCCCTCCAAGACATGGCTTCCCGCAATCCTTGCCAATCCAAAATCCGTTAGGTGCGGCTCTCCACTTTCGGACATCAGGATATTACCGGGCTTGATATCGTGATGCAGGATTCCTGATTGATGAGCGTCTGATAACGTGGACACGACGCTTCCGATTAGCGAAAGAATTTCTAATCCTGATGCGTTTGTATTCGACACGAAATCGTCGATTCGGCCACCAGACAGGTATTCCATTGCCAACCAGCCGACAATGGTTGATCCATGGTTGAGAACGCCACTGTCAAAGATGGTAGCAATCCGGTCGTGACCGAACTCCCTCACAACCTCAATCTCGCGAACGAAGTGAGCTTCGGCGAAAGGGTTGCCATCGGATAACACCACTACTTTCACTGCTGCTTCACGCTGAAGGTGCCTGTGCCTGCACCTGAAGACTGTTCCGCATCCTCCTTTGCCAAGAACTTCAACGACTTCGTAGGAACCGTAGACTAACGGAAGTGACGAATCCAAGTCATCCTTGAGTGATTCGAAGCGACGCTGACGAGCGATCGCATCTTGTAGCGCCTTCAGCAAACCACTGTGTTCCTTACAAAGCTCTTCAGGCGTTACCGGAGAACCTGACTCTTCAGCAATAAAGAAGTCGTCTAGCAAATCACCCACTTTCGGGTTCTGAAGCTCTTCCGGATTCTCTTCGTTGGGCAGATTCATACAAAAAATTGAACCAACGCGCCGTTCGCCTTGCAAGTCACCATCTGCCTCTTGGACACATAACGTAGGCCGGATCGAGCCGCGACAACGGCGCTGCTACAAACTATGAATTCCAATCTGCCGGAACTGCGTCGCCAGGGTCCTTGGTCCAACCTACATGAAATCGCCGATCAGATGCAATCACCCAAAGCGCAGATCAGTCGCTCGCAAGCGAGTCGGTAGTTTCGCTGGACGGTTCGGATACTGAGACCCAGCTGTTCAGCAATCTCCGGATTCTTTATCTCATCGTACCAGCTCTTCTGAAATATCTCGCGTTGCAATTCAGGTAGACTGTCGACCGTGCAGTGAAACTGCATCCAATCGACTCTTCGCTTCATTGGGGTGAATTCAGACGCGTAGTCCTCCTCCACTCTGGGCCCTCCGTCTTTAGCTAGCGGTGTAGCGTAAGCTGTGCGAATTGACCGCCGATGCTGCCGAGCCAGCCTGAGAAACGTCCACTTCACGTGAAGAATGGCAATGCGGCGCAAATGCTCCTCAGAAGTCGGGTTCACCTTCTTCGAATTGATGGCGTCAAGCAACGATAAAGTCGCCTGCTGAGCAACATCACCAGTCATTTCCCACCGGCGAAGTTGCGGGAAACGCGAGAAAGAGTGCCGACACGATTCGGCAATCCAGCTGTTCACCAGCTGCCAACTCGAAAGGCTTTCGATCTTCGCTTCCAGCGATGCGGCGCTCCGTTCCAATGTTTTCTGCTCGGCCATGCCAGCATTTTTGTTTCCAGAGACGCATTTTTCAAGAATACGTGTCGCGAATCTCTCCGGCTGCGCGAGAAAAGATGTCAGGACTAGTAATTCTGCAACGCGGGGCGCCGGTTATTACTCACATGAGTCTACCCCATTGTGCGGATCGAACGGATACCTTGTGCCAGGTTTCCGTTCGTTCCCCGGGCCAAAAAGAGTGTCTTGCAGGGCGTTTAAACGGAATCTCAGCGCAGCAGACGCGAGCGCTCGTTGTGTGGAGCCCTCCGATTCCGATGCCAGGCAGCCGCACAGTTCCACGAAATAACTGGCGCGTAGGTGATTGTGGGGTGATCGGCTGGCTGCTTGTCCAGCGCAAAGGATGACGGCCTAGCTAACGGCGGCGAACCCACCTTAAAGGAGTGCCAGGGTGCGACTCGTAGCTCAAGGAGGTTGGACCAACCGACGCAGGTTTCGCAGTTTTCTTCGTGCAGTCGGTGGCGGACACCGCCGCGCGTTTTGACGTGCAATTTGTACGCGCCGGCGACTGTCGCCGGCGGGGCGACGGGATGCGGGTCGGCGAGCTGGCCGAATCGCTGCCCGCCTCCGCTCTCAACGCTCGGTCGAAATTGATTCGGCGTAGGCGAGTTCTCCGGTGCGACCGTCGTAGTACTGGAACACGACTTGCGGGTGTGGGTAGGCGACCAAACGTTTGCCGCCCAACTTCTGTGGCATGTTGAACACGTTGTTGATCTGGACGACACAGAAGTACGGGTACAACCGCTCCAGCCGTGGCAGATCCGGCAAGATGTAGCTGCTCCAACGAATGTCGCACTCCCGCGGTCCGAACTTGAATTTGCCCGTCGCCGGGCGGTCGCTCTCGTCATTGGCGGGCACGTGGTTGACGCTGTTGTGCGGCCCGCAACAGAACTCCCAGACGTTGTCAGTGACCTTGATCGCAAAACTGTTGTGCAAGTCTCCGGTCATCACGAACACCCGCTTGCCAATCTTTTCCCATTCGGCGATCAAAAACTCGCGTTCATCAAAGAACCCCGTCCAGGCTTCTTCCTTGTTCGCCGCATCGGCTTCGAACCCGCCGGCGCCGCTGTGGGGAATCATGAACGGGACGGTCGAAATCACGAAGCGGAAATCGGCGTCGCTTTCACGCATGCTGCGGAGCAACCATTCACGTTGCGGCCGGCCCAGCATCGAAACGCCCGGCTTGTCCCGCTGGGTGACGTCGTGCATTTGACGATCACCGCGGGTGTCGAGGAAATAGAACTCGCAATTGCCGACACGCTTCTTGCCGTAGCTTCGTCGACCGATCGAGTAGCTGACATTCGTGTCGTCGATTTTCGCTTTCATGTGCAACCGCAACGTGTGCGGGTCGATGACCTCGACGATGTCATAGACGTAGGAGTTCTTGTGGCCGGCATCGTCATCGAATTCCATGTCGTTGACACCGGCTTCGGGCGTGCCCCAGTGGACGTGCAGGTTGCCCATTTCCGCCAGCGGCATCTTGGTGAAGTCGGCGGTTTGATCGTACAGCAGATCGCTGTCGCGGCGCATCGTCGCTTTGCCGAAATGAATCGGGTGGTGGTATTCGGTCGGATTGGCCCAGCCCAAATAGTCGTACCAGGCCTGCGTGCCGATGTCGCGAAAGACCGTGCGGCGGTGACGCTTGCCGGTTTCCGCCGAGCCCCAGATGTCATTGACCAACTCGTGATCATCGAAGGTGAAGTAGCTGGGCACATGGCGATGCCAATGCGACAGCGATTCACCGCGGTCCAGGTACAGTTTGTAGTTTTCCCAGACGCCGATGATCGTGGGCGCGATTTGGGCGACTCGGGGTTTGGCACTGGCTCCTTGAACGAGCTGCCAGGCGTCCGGCGGATACCGCCGCTGTTCTTCGTAGAGCCAATCGCCGTTCATCACGTGAAAGTGGACTTTGTCGGCCCAGTCGCGATTGAGGTGCTCGTACGTCGTCGCCCGGTGCCCGCCGCCGTGCAGCGGATTTTGGTTGGCACAGGAGCCGATCTGGAAACGGAAATTGAACAGCCCGTCGGGATTGTAGGTTTCGTTCCGCGACTGATCGGCACTCGGCAGCGTCTGAAAGCTGCCCGGCAATCCGTGGGGCCGCCCATTGACCCAGACCTGATAGTGATACCGGGTGTCGCTTGACAACCCGACCAGGTCAACGACGCCGGTGTTGTCGTGACCGATCGTCGTTTGGCCGGGCTCGCTGACCGTATCCATGGCGCCCGCCGCGGTGCCGTAGTGGACTTCGAATTGTCCCGGATCCGACGTCCGCGCCCAGACCCGCATCGACGTCGCCGTGGGCTGGCCCAGCATCGGGCCATGGGTCAACCGGATCGGATCCCGGGCCGTGGAGATGGTGATCGAGGCATCGGCCGGATCGGCAATGTGGTGCTTGGGCGGCGGAGCGTCTTGCGCGTGAACGAACGATCCGAGAACGAGCAAAGAACAAGCAAGGGTGGTTCGCATGGGGAACAGTCTAAAAAGGGGCACTGCAAAAACGAAGGCTCAGTTTATCTCATTGTCGGACCGCCCGTACGTCGATTGTGCAGTCCAATGATGATCGCCAAGCCCAGCGAAACGCGTCATCGGGAACGCAAGAATTCGGCTAGCCCGGTCAAGTCATCGGTATTGATCAAGTCCACGTTCGCGTCGGCGAGGAAAGCCCAGACGACATCACTATCGGGCGTTGCCCAAAACCGCACACGCCGACCGTCGGCATGCGCTTTTTCTACCACACGTTTCAGTCGTTCGCGTTCCGCCGGCGACATTTCACCGGCGCCGCGCCAACTGAAATAGCGTCCCCAGTTGTCGCTGATCAGCGGCATCAAGTCGGGGGCCATCCCACTGTTCAAATCCGAGAGGCGCCCATCGACACCGGCATAACGTGTCGAATCAGCTTGAATCAACTCGATCGCACGATTGCCGCTGATGATCGCAGTGACTGCGCCCTGGTGAACCCCTTTCTCGTCGATGTAGGTCAGGATGTCTTGGTACTGTGACAACACGGTGTCCAGCGCGCGGTAGGTCGAGTTCCCTTCGGATTTGATGTCGATCAACAACGTCAACGTTTGTCCGTCGCCGTAGACGCTGCCGTTGTTCTTCTTGATGCGAGAACGCAGTGGATCGAGGTAGAGTCCCTGCAAGGTGCGGTCTGGCGACGTTTTATCCAAGTCATGCGCGACCAATAGTTCGCCATCGATCAAATAGATATCCGCTTCGACGCTACAGAACCCGTTGTCCAAGGCGTCCAGCAACGGACGGTCGTGCAAGTAATCGTTGTGGGCGTGGGCTTGCCGGGCCGGTTTGACGGCCTGGGCGAAGAGAGGCGATGCGAAACCGATGTTGAGGGTGAGCAGGAGACAGGTGATGGCAGTTCGGTTCATAGTGGTGGAGGGCAATACGATGGGGGCAAAACGATGGGGGCAAAACGATGGGGGCAAAACGATGGAGTGGCAGAATGATGGGGCGGCAGAATGTTGGGGCGGCAGGAACGTAGGGCATGCTGTGCATGCCAACAGGCCAAGTTCAACGTTAACAGAGAACGTAGGGCATGCTGTGCATGCCAACAGGCTAAGTTCAAAGTTAACGGAGCACTAGAAGTCGAGTCGTTTGAGGAAACGTTGTCCGAAGCGACCGTAGTCTTGCCCGTCGACGTCGCCATCGCCATCGAAATCGAGTTCTGCGTGGAAGCCATCATCGGTCGGGGAACGCAGGAACGTCAATCCGAAGCGGCCGTAATCTTGGCCGTCCACATCGCGGTCGCCATCGGTGTCGCCGAAATGTCGGAAGAACGCGTCGGCGGCTTGATCGCCGAAGGAGACGTCACCGTCCATGGCCAGTCCGCCGGACGTGACCCCGGAGCCGGTCACGGTCAATTCAAAATTGCCATCGCGGAGCGAATGCAGACCGGTCGTGTGGGTGACCACGCCGGGACCAGGCAAGAACGTCAGCGTGGCGACGGTCTTCCCGTTTTGGATTTCGGTCACAAGCGAAAGACCGACCTGTTGGCCGGTCGCTCGGTCGCGCACCAGAAACGCGCTCGCCGACGTTTCGACGTCGCTGTCGAACTTCACCGTCAGTCGGTCCACGCGTGATCGTTGGGGCTGGCCGTCATTGATCACAATCGTTTCGATGTCCGGGGCCACGGCGGCTTGGACGATGACCGGATAGTCTTCGACTTCGCCATCAAACGCAAACCCGGTCGGTTGTAATCCACCGACCGAACTGAGTCGGACGCGGGCGATGGTCTGGCCGAGCGGCGCCGAGGCTGGCAGGTTGTAATTGAGTGTTTGCAGTCCCGTGGACACCGGGGCGGCGGAAAGGACTTGTTCGTTCGGTTGCCAGGTCCCGTCAAAATCAAAGTCGATCCAGACATCGACTTTGGCTTCGACCGCGTTTTGCAGATCGATGTTCACGCCCGCCATCGGGTGACCCACTCGAATCGCGCCGAACAACACTCCGTCGTCCAAATCCGCATCGGCACCCGCGGACGCCACGCCATCGGATTCTGCATCGCGCGTTTCCCCCAGACGCGGCCCGGTCGCACCGTGGCGTGCTCCGTCTTGGGCCAGGGTCGTGGGATAGGATGCGGGGGCATCGCCGAAATCAAACACGTCAAGCTCGGTGACCGACAGATTCAAGACCGCCCAATCGAGGGCGCTGTGTTGGCCGATCAAGACGTCCAGCTGTCCGTCTTGAGCCGCGATCAGATCCCGACCGGTCAGTTCGACCGTTAGCGTCGTTGTATCGGAAGTCGATAGGGGGGCGGTCATGCCAAGGGATGCGAGCGATCGCGGACGCGAAAGGTCGTCGATCCAGATGGAATCATCGGCAGTCGCTCCACCGGTTCCCCGCAATCCCAACGACAGCACCGCCGAGCGAACCACCTCGTGCGTGTCCAGAGCGTATTGGAAACTAAAGGGGACGTACTGGCCGTCGGTGGCTTGGCCGCCGGTCGCTTGATCGCTGGACCGGATCGGTGTTCCCGCCGCCAGGGTCGTCACGTCGCTCATCCATTGTGGATCCACTGGCAGCGAATCTGTCGAAGCCGAACCGTCGTAGGCGAGCAAATCGAAATCTCCCAGAACATACTCACGGGTTTCCGCCGTCGGGTCGGTCATCCGCTGGTTGTGTTGAGCAACGAACAGGCTGCTGGTCGGGTTTTGTGGGTCGCCGAAATCGATCGGCGTGGCGTGTGCGTCGACGGTTGCCGGCGGTTGGGGGCCGAAACGCGTTTCGTTGACCAACGTGCCGGTCGACCCGATCACCCAGTTTTGGGCCGTTTGCGGATTCTGAACGATGAACTGTTCGGCCCGCGCGTTCCAGAACACCATGCTCGCGCCGCCCCAACCGTGTCCGCTGCCGAAATTGCCTCGGTTACGTGCTTCGATCAGGTTGTCGGTCGTGATCGTGTCATACAGCGTTCCCGACGACCAGCGTTGGTGCGGTCCGGTAGAGCTGTGGGAATCGACCGCCGTGCCGTTGAGAAACACGTTCGGCCCGCGGTTCCGCCACGATGAATTGTTGACGAAGTCGTGGCGTCCGTTTTCCGAGTACAGATTTCGCATCAATCCGAATTGGCCGTCGATCGTGAACGGATACCGACGGGCTCCGGTGATGATGGAGACAGGATCCAAGCTTTGTGCGTCGTCGACGGTGACCCGCAGTGTGCGGCTGGTGGCGTGAACGGTTGCAAAAACGAAGTGCTGGCCGGTGACGTTCCGCACCCAGGCGTCTTGAACCGATTGCAGTTCGATGAATGTCGTCGCATGCGCCTCGTCTGTCGGACTGGCAAAGTCCGACACGCCGCGGATGTTTTCGATGCCGACGTTTTCGATGCGAGGGAAGGTGTATCGAAACACGGTCCCGCCGCCGTATTCCTGTTGAAACGATGACATCAAGGGCGCATTGAGAAACACGCGATCGCCTTCGATCCGGGTGATCACGCGTTCGTACAGATGATCAAAGTTTCCGCCGGGTTCCCATTGATTGACGGTTCCACCATCACCTCGCGGCGGAATACTGTCCATGCCGATCGCGGCGATCCACTCGGCGGTGCTGGGACGTTTGACGACGACGGGATCGCCGACACTCCAGTTGGCCGTCGAATCGACGCGCAGGCTGGTCGCGCCCACGGGCACGTATTTGTCGATGATGTTGTGCGTCGTGTTGGAAACCCCCGACGCCCAGCCCGACGCTTGACCGACAAGAATCAGCGACCGCTGTGTCGTTCCGGTCGCGCGGAGGATGGTGCTGGTCAGCGGATCGTCGCCGTCGCCGACGCCGCGCAGGACCACGCCGTCGTCCATCACGGTCAGTTGATCGCTGACGTGGTATTCACCCGCGGTCAATTGCACGACACCGCGATAGCCATCGGCCCCCACGGGAAACGCCGCGACCTGATCGATTGCGGACTGTAGGTTTGCCATGTCATCGCCGGCGGTCGGCGCGACGGTCACAAATCGCGACGGATCAATCGTCGCGGTGACGTCGGGCAAGGGTTCGTTGCTGTTGCGATAGCCGGCCGCCGAGAAATCGGCGATGCGGTTGCCCAACGCGTCCAACGGATGAATCAATCGACCCGCATCGCCATAATAGGCCAACGACGATTCGCTGACCGTCCGCTGCACTTCTTGCACGCGGATGTTGTCCAGCCGCATGGCGTTTAAACCCGCCGTTCCCCAGGCGTACACGCGAAAGGTGATCGGTGTGGTTTGGTCGGCCATGCCCGGTACACCTTCCAACGGAACACTGATCGATTCAAAGACATCTTCGCTGGTGATTTTTCCGCTGGCAAGTTTCGTCGTGAAGTTGTCTCCGCCGGGTCCCGGATCGTTGTCAAAGTAGACGGAGTAACTGTCCTTGGAATCGGGGTCGTTGCGACGGATCTGCATGCTGAATCGAGCGAGGTTCAACACGTAGCCGGATTCGGGCGTGATCGTCCATTCAAAGTAATCGCCTTGGCCGCCGGCGGGTGTCGGTTCGCTGGTCTCGTTGAATGCACCGCCGAGTGCGAGGCCGTTGGGCGGTTCGCCGTTGCCGGTCCATCCCAGGTTGAGCGGCGAGCTGATGTCGCTGGCCGTCGTCTCCGCATGCGTGTCGACCGAAAACAGTTCCGGTGTAGCCGTGGTGTGATTGGCAAATTCGTAAAACGCCAAATCCGCACCGGCGGCGAGTAACCAGCGGTGCTCCATGCGTTGCAGTCGTAGCCGTCGGTGCTTGGCCCTTCTGTTCTGCGCTGGTCCTGCGTTGGATGTTTTCATTGGCGAATTATAATTGCGATCCATCCGCTGATGCAGCACACCCCGGTCAGGCTGGCAAAGAGCAACAGCACCGAAAAGCATCCCGAGCGTTGCGAATCGACCGCCGTCGGATGGGACGTCGACTCCGCGGACGTCGATCGCGATCGATCCATCCGAGATTCCACGAACGCTTTGCATTCAGCCAGCGACTTTCCGGACCGTTGCCGATAGAGCTTGACCGCCTCGAGTTTCTTTCCCCGCGCGATCGCCTGATCGACTTGATCCATCGCATGGTCCGATTCGACCGAGTCCGGCGGCGCCGGCTGGCTTACTTCCCCGATCTTCGCCTCATGCTCGATGGCTTCGACCGCGTTTTTGGCTTCCAAAAGGGAACACTTCATCCAATCCTTGTACAGTTTGACGGCGGCAATTTTGCCGCGGTTGTTGAACGCTGACAGGATCTGATCGCGTTGATTTTGACTCAGGCCGTTCATGAAGATTGGGTTACCCGAGGGGCGTCTCGTTTTGGGAATTCTTGCCAATTGCCGTCGACTGGCACTGATTTTGTGGCACACGAGCGACCGATCACCTATATCTATCGCTATCCGGAGGAGCGCCCGGGCCGGTTTTTCTTCATGGTACCATTAAGAGAGTTGACAACGATGCGAGCGAAGATTTTCGGTGGGCTGGTTTGTTTGGTTGCGGTAGCCTTGATCGGCTTTCCTGCGATTGCCGCAGACGATGACGGTGACAAGCCCAAATTCAAGACCAAGCAGGTGATGAAAGAGGCCTTCAAGGGTCCGCTGCTGAAAAAGGTTGCCGGTGGCGACGGATCGGCCGAAGACGCCAAGAAGTTGCACGCGATGCTGGTCGCACTTTCGAAGAACGAGCCGCCGCGTGGCGAGGCCGAAAGCTGGAAAGAACTGACCGGTGCCTTGGTCAAAGCCGGCAAAGCCGCGGTCGAAGGTGACGCCGACGCCGGCGCGATGCTGAAAAAAGCGGCCAATTGCAAAGCCTGTCACAGCAAGCACAAGCCCAGCTAGCCAACCGTCTTGCTCATCCGATCGGCAAGATTTTTGAGCGTATCACTGCCATCACCCTCGACCAGTTTTGCATGAATCAAGTGCGGCTGGTCGAGTGTGTCCCAGGCGTCTTGGAGTGCCGCTTCAAATTCCAGCTCCGTTTCCGCGTCGTGGCTCTTTCCGCAACCGTAGACGTCGAGCAACTTGCCGTAATCCCAACGATGGATTTCGTTGTATTTCCAATCCCCGGCGTGCAAGTAACGCTCGGTGCCATAGCCGTGGTTGTCCAGCAGGATCACGATCGGACAGTGGCCGCAACGAATCAAGGTACTGAGTTCTTGGCCGGTCATTTGGAATGCGCCATCGCCGACGAGCACGACGACACGGTGATCGGGGCGGGCCGTGGCGGCACCCAAGGCTGCGGGAACACTGAACCCCATCGACGTGTAATAGGCCGGGCTCAAGAATTCACCCCGCTCGTGAATCGTCAGCTCGGTCGCCGCAAACAACGAGTCGCCCACATCCGCGATCACGATCGTGTCGGCGTCGATCAAGCGATTCAGCCGGCTCATCATCCAACTCGTCCGCAAGCCACCCTCGCCGGGTTCGGAGTGTTTCGACGCAGAACGTTTGGTCGATGAGAGCTGCTCGGGAATCGATCGCTGCTGCGGCACCAAGCCCGCTTCGACGAGACCGACGAGGAACTCTTTCAAGCCGACGTTGTGATAGTGGTGGTGAGAGATCCGTAGCGTTTCACTGGTCGCGTACACGCAGCGGGCTGGATTGAGGTTGGCGGAAAAAATTCCCAAGTTGATGTCGCTCATGAACGCGCCCAACAGCAAGACCAAGTCGCTGTTCTCGACAAATTGCGTGACGGCTTGATCTCCCAAGGCTCCCTCGTACAGCCCGATGAACATCGGATGACGTTCACTGATCACACTTTTGCCCAACATCGTCGTCGCGATCGGAATGTTGGCCGTTTCGGCCAACTGCAACAATTCGTCTTGCAACCCGAAACGGTGCAGTTCCACACCGGCCAGGATGACCGGACAGTTTGCCGATTCGATCAAGCGGCTTGTTTCACGAATCGCCTCCGCCGTCGCCTGCTGGTCGTTGACGTGACTGGACCCGCGATAGCCATGGACGATCGGCGGCACGACGTGCACCATGTCACGCGGCAATTCCAAGTACACCGGCCGTTTGAAACGATCACAGGCGTCCAACACACGATCGATCTCGGCAAACGCCGTCAGCGGATCGGAAAGCTCCGCGCCGGCGATCGTGAATTTTTCGAAGACCTCGTATTGGGTCCGAAAGTCTCGCACCATGTGATGCAACAACGCCCCGCTGGATCGTTCCTTCAGCCCCGGTGATCCGGTCACCACCACGACGGGTGATTTTTCCGCGAACGCGCCGGCGATCGAGTTGCAGACGCTGAGCCCGCCGACACAGTAGGTGACGCACACCGCGCCCATTCCGTTGAGCCGGGAGTAGGCGTCGGCGGCGAACCCGGCACAGTCTTCACGCGTGCAGCCGATCATTTCGATCGGACTCTTTTCCAATTCGCTGTACAGCGACAAAACATAGTCGCCGGGAATGCCGAACATGTGCCCGATCCCGTAGTCTTGTAAACGTTGGATCAAGTACTGTGCGATCGAGACGTTTGCAGTCACACGCCGAGGTGATCCGCTGGCAGCAGATTTTGACATCGCTGATTGAGAGGCGTCCATCGCAAGAGTCTCCCTGGGGAAGTCTAGTTCGAGTTATCCTCTATTTTAGACATTGGTATCGACACATCTTAAGTCACCCTCCCTGGCAGGGAGGGTCGAGCGCAGCGAGGGGAGGGGCGAGCGGTCATCGCGATTCCCAGCCACATCGACCGTGCCCGCTTCGAGCGTAAACTCCTCCGCGACCCTCCCAGCGGGACGTCAATTGTATAAGTGACGGATTTGATCGTAGCGGTAGGCGCCAAGACTTTTGCAACGCGAGCCCTCTCTGGCGTT
>NZ_JANZKV010000258.1 GCF_025060895.1 Stieleria sedimenti
ACTAAATGGGAATGCACCCGGCGTTTGACGAGTTTTGAGTCCGCTTGCTGCCGAGTTACCCTGGCGTGCAACTCGCTCAGGTCATTGGCCAGTGCCGGGGAGACATCCTCACCCGCCGCATCGGCCTGAGCACGTCGAATCGCTTCCATGGCCCGCTCTAGCTCTCGAAAGCTCGGCATCTGTTCCGATCGATCAGCCAGGGCCGCGGCGGCTGCCATCTCGTTTTGCACCCGCTGCTCCAATTCGAAACGCTCGGCGGCAGCCGCCACTTCGGCATCCGCCTTGATCTGTGCCAACTGAGCGTCCTTCTCTTTCACCCACATCCAGCCGCCGGCTCCTAGCAGGACGGCCAGCACCACGCAGCCGGCCAAAGCCATCACCACCCGGCGTCGCTTGCGTTCTTCTTCCGCTTTCGTCTTCGTCCGCGCGACCTCGAGTTCCTTTTCCCGCAGCCGCCGGTCCACCGACTCCAGATAGTCGCTGATTCGTTCACTAACCTCCTCAGCGTCACTCGGCCGATCGTTCCTATCTACGGCCAAGCAATCCTTCGCCAATCGGACCAGTTCGGCATCGGCCGAGGATGCGTCCAGACGCTCAAGCCCCTCTTTAATGTTGCCTGCCCGAGCCAACATCAGCTGATCCATCTGCTTGCCGCGACGGTACACCGGGTTGCCCGTCAGGATCTCGCAAAGGATTGAGCCGAGCGAAAAGACATCTGCCCGCTGGTCAAGCCGATCGATCTCGCCGGTCGCCTGCTCCGGGGACATGTAAGCGGGCGTCCCCATGATGCTGCCCATCCGGGTGGCCGACCTGATGACGGAATCGTTGTCCTTGTAGGTGCTTCCCGAATCAACACTCCGCACCGTCTGGATCAGACTCTTGTCTTCCTGCTGGAGTTGCTGCTTGCGTTCGTCGGCAACGCCTCCGGCGGCCAGCACTTTGGCCAGCCCCCAGTCCATTACCTGGACTTCGCCGAACGCACCGACCATCACGTTGGATGGTTTCAGATCGCGATGCAGCACGCCACGGCTGTGAGCGTAAGCCATCGTCTGGCAGATTTGCTCGAAGATTCCCAAATACTTCGCCCGGTCGTCATCGACCGATTGACGCTCGGCGAGCAGCGCGGCGAACGTCTTTCCCTTGATCAGCTTCATGGTGAAAAAGGGACGCTCATCGTGGAACTGTCCCAGTTCATAAACCGGGGCGATTCCAGGATGTTGCAGTTGACCACCGATCTGAGCTTCTTCGATGAAACGCTTGACCGTTTCCGGATTGTCGCGGTGCTCCTTGAGCAACACCTTGACCGCTAAATCACGTCCCAGATCGGTGTCACGACCTTTCAGGATCGCGCCCATGCCTCCGCGGGCGATCTCACCATCCAATCGATACCGTCCGTTGACATGATTCCAGGTTTGATCCACTTCTGACGATCGCACTCTGACGATCGGGCCCTCGTCCCCCGACGATTTCAACACCACGTGCGGCACGCTGGCGACGGTCTTTTCCATTGACCGTAAGACGCTGAAGTTGACCGGGTCGATCGAGTGATCCTCGTCGGAAAACTCTTCCTGCTGCTCCGGCGGCCTGGCCAGGCTCAAATCCAGCATGGGGACATACGCCGAGACCTTTTCCACTCTCTCACTTGACCGCAATGCCTGTAGCAACTGCCGGACCTCGGAGGCGACCTGTGGGCTGTCGCTATCCAGGCGATCCAACATCTCGGCCCGCTGGTCCGGATCGGCGATCGAGAAAACACCGGCAAACGCTTCTTTCACGACCGCCGGATCGGGTTTGCTCGAAGGGGACTGTCGGGGATTAGAGTCAGTCATAATCGGTTCACAAGCCAGGGAAAACTATCACCAGCCGGAAGGTGGTACCGAGCTGCGAAGAGAATCTCCATTGGGTCATGCGAAAGAAGCGGTGGGAAATTCCAGACATTCTCTCAATTTATCGAATGCCCAGTGGGGATCACGCCCCATCCAGCACCCGCGCCAGCATCGCCTTGGCGTAAGCCCAATCGGTATAGGCGGTCGACTTGGAGATTCCCAACAGTTCGGCCGCCTCGACAAGGGAAAGGCCGGCAAAGAATTTCAGCTTGACCAACTCGGCCGACTTGGGGTCTTGGCGGGCCAGGACGTCGATCGCTTCGTCGACCTCGATCACCAGCTGTGGCGATTGCGATTGGTCATCCAAAGCGTGCTCCTCGATCGCATCGACGTCGATTTGATTCAAGTGCCCGCCACGTTGCTTGCCGAGCTTTCGGCGGGCGTGCTCGACCAGTATCCTCCGCATTGCCTCGGCAGCAGCGGAGAAAAAATGACCGCGTCCGTCCCAACCCTCGGGCCGATGCTGTTGAACCAGTCGCAGGTAGGCCTCGTGCACCAGCGCGGTCGTCTGCAGCGTGTGGTCATCACGCTCCCGGCGCATCATCGCCCCTGCCATCGACCGAAGCTCCTCGTACACGACCGGCAGTAGCCGTTCGGTCGCATCGGCCTGGCCCAGTGCAAGGTCATCCAGAATCTGTGTGAGGTCGGTCATTCAAACCCTCTTCAAGAACGCTCCGATCGAGTGTAACCCGAGTGGGGCACTTGGGAAAGAATCGGAGCGGGAGATGGACAAGAGGATGGCAAGAAAACTCGGATTTCCTGGAAAAACCGGCCGCAACTCTCGCATGACTCATTAGCCGTGATCGGCCTGCCCTGATACGGACGGTGCGATCGCGGTCCACCTGCGCGCTCTTTCGATTGCCGCCTCCGAGCATTACCGCCGCCCTCAGCAAAGTTGCTGCCTCCCCCATCGATCCGCAGACCCGAATAGCCGAGTCCCTCCATGGCCCGATTTCACCGCAAGACCATCCGTCCAACGACTCGTCTCCGCCACCGCATCTTCGGCACCCGCCCCCAACCAGACGCGAAGCGCAGACGACGACGACTAAAAACCGAGCTGCTGGAGGATCGAAGGTTGTTGGCGGTTCTCGTCAACAATTCATTTGATGGGGGTTTGCCATCCAATATTGATGCGTATGGTTCCGCTAGGCACCAAGGACAGTGGGTCGAGTTAACACCTGCTCAGAATAATCGGACCGGGTCGCTTGTCGTGGACAACCATGGCGTGCGTGCTTTTAGTTTTGATGTCCGCTTCAATCAGAGCATCAAGGATTCAACGTCATCTTTGCCAGGCGATGGGCTCTCATTCGTATACGGTCCCGTGCCAAATGGCGCCTGGGGCAATAGTGGTCCTGGTCAAACAGATGGCCAAGCGGGTCCGGGCATCGATGGTCTCGTAATCAAATTCGATACCTTTAATGGCTCAAGAAATAATCCGGGAAGTATTGAGGTCTGGTACGACAAAACACGCGTCAGGCGAGTCGAAGGGTTGTGGACCGACGAAGTTTCTAATCAGAGCTTGCGGGGAACTTTTAAGCCAACGCGTGTAACGATCAATGAAAGTGGGACGTTAACTCTCGTCCACCCCGCTTTGTTTACACAGTATCCGGGGTCGACAATCACCGTTCAAATTCCAAATTGGGATCCTGCTTCCAACTGGCGATTCGGATTTGGCGCGAGTACCGGAGCAGCAAACGATCGTCACATCCTTGAGGACTTGTATGTCAACGACCGTACAATAGGGTATGCGCCTCAGGTTAGGTATGACACTGATCTCGGTGACTCGGGCGAGCGGATTGACGATGCTGGCGGGACGTTTGTCTGGCAGATCAAGGATCGCAATGGGGACCTCCAAGATGCAACGATCACACTTCAAAAAGAGACAACCACCGGAGCTTGGACTGACGTACGGTCGAATACCTGGTCGTTGACGAATTGGCGTGTGGGTGCCGAGGCGGAAAGATCGCTTGAGCTTTCACCAACGGATTTCGCCGATTTTGGGCTGGGTAATTACCGCACCTCGATCACGGTCAACGATCAGACGTCTCGTTCGGTGACGTCGATTTCTCCGGTAATCAACGTCGTAGATGACGATTCCGCCGGCCCACTGATTACATTGACCGATCACTTCGGTCGATCGCTATCAGAGGTTGGCGTGGAGTCTTCACATGGCGAATCGCCTTCGATCAACTGGGATATCAGTGATTTCCAGATCTTTGACGGAAGAAACACGGACTCTGGTATCTCGTCCAGTAGTTTGATTGTGACACGGAATGGTACCCCTTTCTTCACTTCGACCGACGTCGCAGGAAGTCTTGATCTAACCGGCGCCGGTCCAGGACTCTACGAGGTATCTCTGACAGCGTCCGATAACGATCTCGATCACGGCCCAGCGTCCAGCACTGATTTTTCATCGACGACTGTGACCGGCCAGCTCGTGTTGACGAATACTCCACCATCGCTCCAGGTTGGACTGGATCGAGCCGTGCGGGAGGGCGAAGTCGTTTCGTATCGCGTGTTATCAAATTCGGATGCTGACGGCGATGACCTGACGTACACCTGGGAATTTGCGGACAATGTTTCGCTGATGGGCGAGTCGGTCGAACACACGTACACGGATGATGGAGTTTACGACGTTGTCGTAACGGCCGACGACGGTTTCGGTGGCACAACGTCAGACACTTTTTCGGTCACGGTTCTCAATGTTGCGCCGCGTATCATTGCCGTGACGACGACCCCACTTGCTGTGGATGTCAACGAATTGGTATCGCTTGCCGTCGAAGTGGCCGATGTCAGTGACGATCCGTTGACCTACGAAGTTGATTGGGACGGCGACGGTATCTATGACGTTGAAAACAGGAGCGGCAGTTTCGGCACAAGTTTTGCATCACCGGGCCTCAAGATCTTTGGTGTACGCGTAAGCGATGACGAGGGTGATTCCACGTTCACCCAAGCGTATGTCCAGGTCGGTCCACCGCTCACCGACGTTCCCGAAGTCAACTTTGATATAGCAGGGACGACGGTGAGTGAGGGGGGCATGATTGCCGTGACGGCAAGTATTCTTGCACCGGTCAACCAAGATATTGCGGTACCGATGACCGTATCAGGTAACGCTTCAACCAACGACTACACCCTCGACTCACAGATCCTTGTTATCAAGGCAGGGCAAAAGTCCGGCTCTTTGACAGTGAACCTGATTGATGATGAGATAGACGAGGAGACCGAGTCGCTTTTGTTGAAGATGGCCAACCCGTTCAACGCGGTTGCCGGCACCGAATATTCACACGCCATTACGATAGATGATACGGATGACGTGCCGACGGTTTGGTTTGTTACTTCAGGACAGGTGATTGCGGAAGCGTCGTCAGCGATCACGCTGACAGCGCAACTGTCGCATCCATCATCGCGCGAAGTCGTTGTTCCGCTTTCGCTGTCGGGCTCGGCAAGCAGTCCGGCGGATTACACGCTGCCAGCTGCCAGTGTCCTCCGATTCGCACCGGAAACCACGTTCGGGTATATCGACGTCGAGATTGCAGACGATGCGACGCCAGAACCGAATGAAATAGTAATTCTGTCCATGCAATCGCCCGATCACGGTCAGCTATCCAACGATCCTAGCGTTACCGATACTTTTACGTTGACCATTCGTCAGAACGACGCGCCCTCCGTATCGTTCACCAAGCTTTACAGCGAAATCGGAGAGGAAGATAGTGAGATTGTGCTGACGGCTGAATTGTCGGCGGCACATTCCGAACCGGTCGACGTGGTTGTGGATTTGTCAGGTTCCGTTGATGAACAGGATGTATCGTCGCTATCGAGCGTAAATTTACACTTTCCGGCTGGCGAAACCACTGCGACCAGCTCGTTGACGATCGATGACGATACGCAACCAGAGCCGCAAGAGTTTCTGGTAGCAAAGCTCGCATCTGCAACCGGGGCTTTGGTCGCAAGTCCGTCCACGACGGTCGTTGGGATCAATGATAACGACATCCCGCTCGTTGAATTCGCCGTTTGGCAGCAGTCGGACTACGAATCCACGCGGACACTTCCAATTGAGATCAAGGTGTCTCCGGTTTCTCCGGAGGAAATCATCGTACCGATCGAGCTCCTGGCTGGTTCGGCGACGCTCGGCTCCGACTATCTGTTTTCCACCGAACGGATTCGTGTACCTGCAGGTACACCGAGCGTCACGATCGACCTGGTGATTCTTGAGGACAGTACCCAAGAAGCCAACGAGACGGTCAATCTCCGAATCGGGCAGCTAGAGAATCCGACTGGGGCGGACTCAATTGCTCAGGTTGGAAATCAGGCCCGGCACTCCGTCATCATCCGCAATGACGATGTGCGGGCCACGTTGACCGTGTCCCAAACTTACTTGCTGGAGGATAACGCATCGGTTGATCTGGAAGTTAACCTCAGTGGAGTTAGTGACGAGCCGATCACCGCTTTCATTTCCGCCTCAGGCACGGCGGAACTTGGTGCGGACTACAACTTTGAAGGTGCGAATGCCAATTCAACACAGATCGTGATCCCACCGTTCCAGCGATCTGGCTCGACACGCCTGAATATCCACGAGGACAACATCCTAGAATTCGAAGAACTGATTAGTCTATCTTTTGCGGCGTCGGACGTCGCTTCTTCGAGTATTCCCCAAAGTCAGATTCGCATCGGTGATGATGAGACAGGCACGGTCTTTTTTGGCACGGGCTACAGCGAACATTCCGAAGGAGCTGGGCAGTTTTCGATTCCTGTGAGGCTTAATGCGCCCGCGGAATTCGATGTGCCAGTCTTTATTCTGGATGCAAGAAAAGGCGAGACGGAGTTGGTCGTCATTCCAGCAGGCCTTACTTCTGCTGACTATGTGACGCACACAGATAACGATAGCAGTTTGGATGTCACCAAGCATGTGTTTTTCTCGATTGTCGGCGCCATCGGAGTTGAATTCGGCAGTACGACTCGCCACGAAGCTGTAATCATCGATGATGACCGACGAAGCGGATATTGGGGTGAGCTCGAGTACTCTCACTTCATCAACAAGCGGGGCTATGATGAATGGATTGAGCACGTCGAAGGCTTCGATCCGGCAGGAGCTTTTCTCGAAGTTTGGAGCTACCTGGCTAACGACGCATTCCAAACGGCAGTCTGCTCCGCACTTGGTACAACAGCGGGTGTGGGATCAATTGTTTGGACGGGCGGTGTTGGCGCGTTTGCCTCGACTGCAGTTGCCGCTTCCACGACCGCAGTATGCAAACAAATCGTCGGCGATGTAATTACGATCGAAGCTGATCGCGATGGAGGAGTTCAGGTTGAATCAGAAGTGGTGAATCAACTGAAGCAGAGCGTCGCGACCTTCCCGTCGGATGGTCCGATCGTTGGTTACCGCGGCTTTTTTGATGCTAACAAGAATCTCGTTGCCGATTTTGTCGATTTCGATAACGACGGTTTTCAGGATGCCAATGAACCGGCCGAACCGTACTTCGATGTGACCTCTTCCGGCATGATGTACGGTGAAATACCGATAGACTTTGACCAAAACAATAACGGCATCATTGAATCGAGCGAAGGTCAGCTCGTTGTCACCGGCGGTGTTGATCTTTCAACCAATCTACAGCTCACACTGCCGCTGACAGCACCACTTGGCAGTCGCGTGTTGAATCCGTTGACGACCCTGGTATCGGAACTAGTCAATAGCGGTGCCTATGACATTCCGGCGGCGGTGGATCGCGTGCTGGCCGGATTCGAATTGCCGCAGTTCGACCTGTTGCGACGTGATCCGATTATCCGAGCCGATAGCGGCGACGTCGCTGCCGCCTTGGTATTCGCCCGTGGTGGAATGCTGCATAATTCTGCCAAACAGGTTGCGATGCTACTAAGCGGTTTAACAAATGCACCCTCCGAACGCGAACTTGGCCATGCGTTTTATTCTGAGATTGCTTCGGCCATTAGCAACGATGATGAAATCGTTGATCTTAACAACCGATATGTCGTTCAATCGCTACTGCAAAGCGTCGCTAATCAGTTTGGATTAACTATCGACGATACGTTGTTGGTCGTTGCGGCCGACACCATCGCCGAAGGGAATTCCGCAATTTCTAGCCTTCCTGTCGATGCGTCGATCCAATACATGGAGTCCGTGGCCCAAGTTCAGATTGTTTCCCAGGGAACGGTGGCCACTTTGCTAAAGGAGGCATCCCGAGGACAACGCCCTCTTTCCGAGGTGCAAGCTGCAACAACCGGATCGAGTCTGCGGCAGTTGATTGACGCGGCGATTCCCGGCACGCTGCTGATCCCCGAAATCGAGATCACAAACGGAGAATTGCTCGAAGGTGATACGGGAGAGCAATTTATGGAATTCACCGTGTCGCTTTCCAACGCGGGCAAGGAGCCCATCACCGTTCGGTATTCGACCGTTGACGTCAATGACGCAGCAAGCGACCTTGACTATGGCCTCGCTTACGGACACCTCCATTGGGAAGCCGGCGACGCCAGCGAACGTAAGATTCAAGTCCCCATTTACGGCGACACACAATTCGAGGGGCAAGAGGAATTCGAACTCTGGCTCGATGCACCCGAGGGCGCGGTGATCTCGCGTCAGGGTGCACGAGGTATCATTCTGGAAGACGATCCTTTCTCCTACACGGCACCAAGTGATGGAACGAGTAATCGCATCCAGGTGGACGTTTATGATGGCAACCGAGTCGTGGTTCTACGCAACGACCAGCAGGTGTTGAATACGCCGGTCTCCCACACACAACAGATCACGATTTCAGGCGCCGAGGATGTGGAGAACGAATTCATTGTTTCCGCTGCAGCCGCCAACCTGTTCCCCACCGATGGGATCAGCATTATCGGTGGCAACCAGCAGGACTCCATCCTCGTTCGTAACGATTTGTCGTCCACGATTGTCCACGAAATCGAATCTTTATCCGCTGGTGTGTTCAGTTTTGACGGGAATGCCATTGCCTACTCTAGGGTTGAGACGCTCAATGATACTTGGACGCCAGAACTGACCGGTATTTGGGGCAATTGGTTCGAAGGTAGCGGAGTGGAACTTGGCTTGGACTACACCAATGCGTTCTACCGATCCGGGACGTCCTATGCGTGGACGGTGAACCATCCGGTAGGTAAGTTGACCGAGAGCGACGACAGTTCCGTATCATTTGTGTCCGGCGATAATGGAACGGCCTCGATTGACCTCGCCATCACGATACCCAGCGGGCCGCAGATATCGCTCTCGTTTCAGAAGCCAGTTCTGAATGTGGATCCGAGTGCGGAGATTGTTTCGATTAGCCAAATTCTTGAGGAAGGTACGACCATCGACGTCACTTCCACAGTGAGTGATCCAGCGGCAAGCAATGATGTTCTCACGCTTTCCTACGCGGTTCATAAAGATGGCGAATTGTACGACGAACAAATTGACGTCGGCCTCACCGCTTACTCTTTTACGCCGGACGACAATGGTAGCTACGAAATCGTATTCACCGTTTCGGATGAAGACGGTGGCAGCACAGCAGTTTCGAAAACAATCACTGTGGGCAACGTCGCACCCAGTGTCGTTTCACTAGAAAATGTGACTTTTGGGAGCCCGGTTGCCGCACCCAATGTCGGCGGTGTTGTCGGCCAAAACCTGCAATTCCGTGGCGTTTTCGCCGATGCAGGCATCTCCGATACCCACACTGCGACCGTGGACTGGGGCGACGGATCGGACCTCGAGCCACTTGTCCCGACCCAGCAAGCAGGCGGCGGTAGCGTCGCGGGCGAGCACATTTTTGAAAAGGCCGGAACGTATCGCGTTACCATCACCGTTACTGACAGCGACGGCGAGACCAATCTCTTTGACATAGAGGTCGTGGTTACCACGTCCGCGCTATTGCCCGATACCTGGAATCCTGAATTAAGCGCGCTTTATGCAGGTGGCACGACTTCCGCGGATGATATCGAGATTCGATCAGGTGCTGAGTCTGGGACGATCGAAGTCTGGATCAATGACGTCTTAGATGGTGTTTTTGCTCCCGCCGGACGCTTGGTCATTTTTGGTCAAGCGGGAGACGATGATATCCAAGTTGCGGGTTCGATTAACCACGATACTTGGATTGACGGTGGTGAAGGCGACGATCGAATCAAGGGCGGCGCTGGTAACGACGTCATTATGGGCGGTCAAGGGCATGATTTGTTGCTAGGCAGATCAGGCCGAGATTTCTTACTCGGTGGACGTGGATCGGATCGAATCGTCGGGAATAGAGATGATGACATTTTGATCGTGGGGTGGTTGGCCTTCGACGATCAAAGAACGGCTTTGACGTCGGTCATGAATGAATGGACGTCTAAGCGAAGTTATCAAGAACGCCTCGAAAAACTCGCGGATGTCTTAGTCTTGGGCGGCACCGTACTCGACGACGACAATGACAAAGACAAGCTGACCGGATCCGCCGGGGATGACTGGTTCTTCTTTGACCAAGACAACGACCGGGCGACTGACTTGAAAGACGAGGTGTTTGCAAACGACCTCAGTTGGATCCTTTCTTAAGAGATCTACGCGGATTAGGAACGATCAAGGTGCACACGCGTGACCGACCCAGCGTTCGATCCCTTCGAGAAAGAAGTGTGTTCGGAAGACAGCGGCTTGCAGGACGGAACTGCTCGATTTCGACGACTCGATAAGAACGATTCTGCGATTCAATCGGAAGAGCGTGTTGGTTGTAACCTGCAGTGATTGGACCCACCGAAGAGAGTTAACCGTGACTCGAACGGCACGTGGCGACCGACACTGAAGCGACTTAGCCAACCGGACGACGTCCACCTTAGCGAGGGCGTCAGTGGCGGTAGGATCGTCGTGAGGCAGCCATTTCTATGTCCCCTGGCTCGCCCGAACCCGGCGGGCCGATCATGATTAAATTATGCCGGCCTGCCGCGGCCAGCGTGACGGCGCGTTTGGCCGCTTCTTGGCCGCTTCTTGGCCGCTTCTTGGCCGC
>NZ_JANZKV010000259.1 GCF_025060895.1 Stieleria sedimenti
CGCTGCGTCGCAGCGACCGAAAATCGCCTAACGGGACCGTCCCCCTTTTCCGCGACACAGATACCGGAAGCTTGCGTTTCATGGAATCGCAAGCTGGAAGCTTACGCCACTTATCCACCACGCTCGCCCCATGTTCGATCTTGTCCTCGGTACCAACAACGCCAAAAAGCTGATCGAGTTGCGGCTGATGCTGCCTGCAGAGCACTACAGCTTGCACTCGCTCGCTGAGATTCCGGATTCGATCGACGTCGAAGAAACCGGCGAAACGTTTTCGGAAAACGCAGCCCTCAAAGCGACCGAGCAGGCGAAACATCTGGGTCGCTGGGTGCTGGCCGAAGACAGCGGTCTGGCCGTCGACGCGCTCGGCGGTGCCCCCGGCGTCTACTCGGCCAGGTACGCCGGTCGACACGGTGACGATGAAGCCAACAATGCAAAACTGTTGAGCGAATTGGCGGACGTCCCGATGGAAAAACGGACCGCACGCTACCACTGCGAAGTCTGTTTGTCCGATCCCGAAGGCAACGTGAGAATCACCACCGGCGGCGTCTGTGGCGGAGTGATCCGAACCGAACCGTCCGGAAGCGGAGGCTTCGGCTATGACCCGCTGTTCGAAATCCGTGAGTACCACAAGACGTTCGCGGAACTGGACCTGGCCGTCAAACGGGCGCTCAGTCATCGCTCCCGGGCGCTGCGGCATTTGCTGCCCCAACTCCGCCGCCTGGTCGCCGGGTTGTAGCCCCGGTGATAGTAGCGGCAGGGCGCGAGCCCTCCGGCCTTTCACGGTGTTTTTGAAGCGCGACCGGACGGCTCGCGCCGTTCCGCTAACACCTTCAGCTTTCCAGCACCTACTCGTCCTCGTCACCGGTTCGCATGCCCAACTGCTTCATCTTTCGATACAGGTTCGATCGATGTAGATCAAGTTTCGACGCCGCCTCGGTCATGTTGCCGCCGCACTGGTCGATCGCCAGACGGATATGATCGATCTGGAACAGACGTGTCGACTCGGCCAGTGACGTCGGCAGATCAACACGATAGGTCCGTTGATTGCGGTCATGTTCTTTCGACGTCGAGATTGGCGGCTGACGAAGTTCCAGATCGGGAGCGTGGATCATGTCTCCGGTCGAGAGATAACACACCCGTTCGATCGTGTTGCGAAGCTCGCGCACGTTGCCGGGCCAATGGTGTGACAACAGCGCCGTTTGCGCGGAGTCGGACAGCGAGGGAACTTTGCGACCGATCTGGTAACAAAAATGATTCAGAAAATGGTCCGCCAGCAACAACACGTCTCGTCCGCGATTGGCCAAATCCGGCAGGGTCAATGACACCACGTTCAAGCGAAAAAACAAGTCTTCGCGAAAACGCTTTTCGGCAATCAATTGCTCCAGCGGTTGATTGGTCGCAGCGATCACGCGGACGTCGACGGGAATCGGCACACTGCCCCCGACCCGGACGACTTCTCGCTGTTCCAACACACGCAACAGCTTGGCCTGGCCTCCGGGACTCATGTCACCGACTTCGTCCAAGAACAGTGTGCCGCCGCTGGCGAGTTCGAATTTGCCGACGCGTGTTGCATTGGCATCGGTAAACGAACCCCGCTCGTGCCCGAACAATTCACTCTCCAGCAAGGACTCGACCAACGCCGCGCAATTGACGGCGATGAAAGGGCCGTTCTTGCGATCGCTTTCGTAGTGAATGTGTCGTGCGACGACTTCTTTTCCGGTTCCGTTGCTGCCGAGAATCATGACCGTTAAATCGGTCTTGGCCACCTTGGTGCCGCTCTCGCGAACCGCGACGACGGCGGGGTGGGCGCCGATCAGCGGGGTGCTTCGAGCCGCATCACGAACGAGACGATCGCGAGATTCGGTCAAAGACTTTTGCGCCCGCTGGGCCTGAATCGCCACCGCCGCGTGGGTCGCCAAATCGGACAATAACAGCACATCGCAATTGTCGAAGTGGTTTTCGAGATGATTGATCGCTTCGAACACGCCGATCGTTTCACCGCGCGGACCATTCAGTGGAACCGCGACCAACGACCGTGTGCGGAATTCCAGTGATCGGTCGACCTCGCGGTTGACGCGTGCCTCGTCGTCGCTGCTGGCGTTCCAGATCTGAGGCGCTTTGGTCGCCAGCACTTCACCGACGATCCCGGCGTTGTCCGGCACAATCAACGGCCGATCGTCGATTCCCAGGGCAGGTCGTCCGATCAGTTTTTTGCGTCGCTTGTCCCACAAGAAAATGCTGGCACGCTCGCAACCGATCAAGTCCGTCGCCGTGTCGGCGATCTGCCGCAGCAGCGTGTTCTCGTCACTGGACTCCTGCAACTGGGTCTGCTGCCACTGGGCGGCGGCCTCCAGCACGCTCGTCAACTGGGCGATTCGATGGCGGTGGCGTGCATCGAGCTCGGCTTGCGTGATCGCCGTGACCAACAGTTGCGAGAGCCGGTCCACGCGATCGGGGTCGATGGATTCGTTTTCCGACTCCAGGATCAGGCAGCCGACCATGGGGGACGAAACAATCGCACCGCCATCGTTGACATCGACTTGGCAGGGCACCGCCCACCAATGGCCGTCGGTGCGGCCACCCCCGTGGTCGATCGCATCGCTGATCAGATCGATCGGCAGATCGGCCGGAGCGGGCCGATTCGAGGTGTCGCCGGACGAGTCGACCCAAGCGCCGACGTGCCAACGGCCCTTCTGCTGAGTCACCAGGCCGGCCGAATTCAGCCCCAACAAGGAAATGAATCGGGGGAAAAGCTGCCGCACCAAGGCGGAGCGACTGATCTGAGCACGCAAGGCCCGACCGATTTCGGTGGCAAAAGCGATCTCGTCGAGGAGTTGGATCGGTTCGTGAGCACGAGTGGAAGAGGAGTGATTTGTCATAAAGTCCAGGATTCGCCGTTGATGTTGGACGGTCGATGGGCAGACCGGGAAGCATTTCATCGGGACAAGTGCCGCCGGACCGCCGTTGGCAAATAGACGAAGTCGCCTACTTCACGCTATCCTGTCCAACCCGCAGCAAAATGCGTGCGATGGTGACGCGTGACTTTTCCCTTTTCATTAGGAATACGAATCGAGATGCAATTTCAGGGTAAGAAGGGGCTTATTTTAGGAGTCGCCAACGAAAATTCGATTGCTTGGGCGATCGCACAAGAAATCATGAACGCCGGTGGCGTGTGCGGATTCACGCACCTGCCGGACCGCCCGGACGACGATCGTCAACGAAATCGACGACGCGTCTCCCAGTTGACCGACAAGCACGAAAACGCAGCTTTTCTACTACCCATGGATGCGCAGAAAGACGACGACATCCGCAGCGTATTCGAACAGACGACAAAAGAATTTGGGAAAATTGATTTTGTCCTCCATTCGATTGCATTTGCCGACCGCCAGGACCTCGGCCGCGACACCATCGAGACCAGCCGCGCCGGGTTTGCCCTAGCCATGGATGTCAGCGTGTACACCCTGTTGGCCTGTGCCAATGCCGCCAAGCCGATCATGAATCCGGGCGGGGCGATTGCGGCGATGACCTACTTCGGCGGCGAGAAATGCGTCCCCGGCTACAACGTGATGGGGATCTGCAAAGCGGCCCTGGAGGCGGCGGTCCGCTACGCCGCGTACGACCTCGGCCCGGCAGACATCCGCGTCAACGCGCTCTCGGCCGGCCCCGTGCGGACCCTGGCCGGTCGCGCCGCCGGCGTCGAAGACATGCTCAAGTTGTACGACAAAATGGCGCCGCTGGGACGAAACATCACCCACCAGGAAGTCGGCCGCACCGGAGCGTTCCTGTTGAGCGACCTGAGCCAAGGCATCACCGGCGAAATCCTGCACGTCGACGGTGGTTACAATGCCATGGGAAGCCCCGGACGTCTGCTCGATGATCTCAAGTCTTAACTCCCAACATCCCCTCCCCATTCGACCGCAAGAGATTCCATGGTCCGTACCGCAAGCACCATGCTGCCCCTGGGCACCCAGGCACCCGATTTTTCGCTTCCCGAATGTGACGGCGGCACCGTCAGCCTGTCGGATTTGGCGGGCAAGAAAGCACTGTTGGTGATCTTCATGTGCAATCACTGTCCCTACGTCAAACACGTCGCCGACCAGCTGAAATCGCTCAGCGACGAGTACTTGGCCAAGGACGTCGCCGTCGTCGCGATCAGCAGCAACGACGCCGACAAGTATCCGGACGACTCGCCCGAAGCGATGTCCAAAGAGAAGGCCGATCGGGGCTATGCGTTTCCGTATTTGTATGATGCCGACCAACGCGTCGCCCAGGCATACGCCGCGGCCTGCACGCCCGATTTCTATCTGTTCGACGCCGATCAAAAACTGGTCTACCGTGGCCAGTTAGATTCTTCCCGCCCGGGCAGTGACATTCCCGTCACGGGCGAAGACCTGCGGGCCGCACTCGACGCGGTACTCGCCGGCGATGCCCCGAGCCCCCAGCAGCGTGCGTCGTTGGGTTGCAACATCAAGTGGAAGCCCGGCAACGAGCCCGATTACTTCAACGCCGCCGGTGCCAGCTGAGTGCTGTCTTATTTGCAGGATCTGACCCTTCGGCTGGCCGCCGGAGCAACGCGGTTGGATGAACAAGTCCGGCAGACGCATGCGGCGTGGTTGACCGCCCAGCAGCGCGACGACGGCGGGTTCGCCGGACGCGAAGGCGGCAGCGATCCCTACTACACCGCGTTTGCGTTGCGCGGACTCTGGATTCTCGACGCCCTGACCCCCGAGATCGGTCGCTCGGCGGCTGACTTTTTGCGCAGCCGGCTGAATCATCGCGAAAGCATCGTCGACTTGATCTCGCTGATTTTCGCCGCCGCGATCTGTGAAATGGCCGTCGAGGCCGAGGTCATCGGCGATGATGACAGCAGCTGGATCGACAACGTCGCGGGTCTGCTGGAATCGCTGCGGACCGACGACGGAGGGTTCGCCAAGAGCCCCGAAGGTCGCGCCGGAAGCACGTACCAGACGTTTCTCTCGACGCTCTGTCTGGAGTTGATGGGACGGCAACCGCAGCACCCCGAACGCGTCTTGGAATTCTTGGATTCGCAAGCGCACCCCGACGGCGGATACCTGGAAATCCGCGCCGCCAAACGCGCCGGGGTGAATCCCACCGCTGCGGCGATCGGAACGCTGAAAACACTCGGCGCCATCGATCGCGTCGACCGTGAAACCACCATCGACTTTCTCGGGGAGATGCAATCCGATGAAGGAGGCTTGACGGCCAATACGCGGATTCCGTTCGCCGACTTGCTCAGCAGTTGTACGGGCATGATCACCCTGGTCGATCTGGATGCCGTCGATGCGGTCGACATTGCTGCGGTTCGACGCTACGCCGAATCGATGCAAGCCGACGGCGGAGGCTTTACCGGGTTCGCCCTCGATCACATCGCCGACGTCGAATACACGTTTTATGGCCTGGCGACCTTGGCGTTGACGGTTTGATCGTCGCCGGATGGGATACCAGCAGTAGCAGTTGCTAAACTACTCACCGAGCGCCCCCGCCCCAGTCCTTCGGTTTCCAGACACATGACGATCCTGACTGTCGAAAACGTTTCCAAGTCGTTTCCAACCGCCGGTGAGCCCCTCGAAGTCCTTCGTGACGTCTCGTTGGAACTGGCCGGCGGTCAATCGATGGCGATCGTCGGCCCCAGCGGTAGCGGCAAGAGCACGCTGTTGCAAATTCTCGGAACGCTCGACCGCCCCGATGAGGGCTCGGTGAAGCTGGACGGCGAAGACCCCTTCGTGCTCGACGACACGCAACTGGCGCACTGGCGAAATCGACGCGTCGGGTTCATCTTTCAAGACCATCATCTGCTGCCACAACTGTCGGTGATCGAAAACGTCTTGGTGCCGTCGCTTGCCGTCGGCCGAGCCTCCGCCGATCACATCGCGCGGGCGACGGAGTTGCTCGAAGCGGTGGGGCTGAGTCAACGGACCGGCCATCTGCCCAGCGAATTATCCGGTGGGGAACGCGAACGCGTCGCCATCGCGCGGGCCTTGTTGATGCGGCCCGCGCTGGTGCTGGCTGATGAACCGACCGGAAACCTCGATCGACGCACCGCCGAATCGGTCACCGCAGTCCTGCAAACGCTGCAAAAAGAAAACGACGCGATCCTGATCTGCGTGACCCACAGCGGCGCGTTGGCCGAAGCAATGGACCAGCGTCAAGAACTGGTCGACGGACGCCTGGTGGAGGGCTGAGGGCAATGTACGCGTTCCCAGTGAGGCGAGCGGAAACCCAAAATCAAGATGCGAATGGCCCCCACCTGCACCACAACTCGTCCAATGGGCATGCCGGCCAACAAGGCCTTACACATTCGACGGGGCCGAAGTGATTGTGCCCAATGGCATGCTGATCTCGGACAAGGTTATCAACTGGACGCTTTCGGACAGGCGTCGGCGGGTCGATCTGAACGTGGGGGTAAACTTCGGCGACAGCTCTCTCGATTTCAAGCTCCGGGTGTGGTTCGATGCTGATTCGTCCACCAACGCCTTCACGATCCACAGCGAGAATGCGGTCGCAGTCCAGCAGGCGCTGGAAGACGCGGGTATCGGCGTCCCATTCCCGCAACGCGACCCCCTTTTGATCAGTGTGCCCGACCACTCTGCATCCGACCTCAGGATGGCAAAGCCGCAGCCGGGTACCCGCTACTGAGCAGTTTGCTCTTCAGGGTTCTTGAGCCGAACCAAGGTCCGTGGCTCCCGGCGAGTTTCGTCGAAGTGAATCAGTGCTGGGACTTCGTCATTCGTCAGGTTATATAGCCCGATCTCCATGACCAAGGAATCATTGCCCTCCAGCTTCAACCCCACCCGCTCGCTTTTCTTGTCGACAGATCCGACGATCGGTGTGACTTGCTCCGTCAGCATGTCCTGGTAGTTGCCGCGGATCGCACCTTCTCGGTTCAGCGCCAGCTGGATGACTTTGTCCGTTTGGGTCTGGTCCGTCTCAGCGATGATCGCGAAAACACCGAGTGGCAGCCACTCTTCGTCCTGCGTCTCACCGCCCGCCTCCGCGATGGCCTCGGCTTGCGAGTAGTATTCTTCTTCGGTGGCCACAGGTTCACCTTCGTACATGACATTTCCGTCTTCATACACCACGTTTTGTTCGTAGTCGTAGTACGTCCCGCTCCCTTCACAGCCACAGTAACTTCCGGCAACGGCCCAAGACGTTGCAGCCCAGGCGCTACCTACGACAGCCCATTTGCCGGGGAACCAGGCATTTGGATAACGACCGTAGTACCCTGGCGTGAAATAGCCCCAACGTGTGAAATTTCCGTTCACTGCCGTGTAAGCTCGACCACCGACAAATTGGCCATTGACGTAGCTGGCACCGCGACCACCGCTCACCACGTTGCCGGCGGGCCCGCGTACGGCCGTCTTGGAAGCAACCTGCCCCGTTCCTCCGGCACCGTAACCGGCTCGGGCATTGACCGACGTATAACCCCACTGATTCTGGCGGGCTGAGACGGCGCCGCCCTGGCGATAGCCTGACGAATCCGCATAACCACCGCGGGCAGCCACAGCGCTGTTGCCGGCGGCATCCCGAGCGCCGACTGCTCCGCCTGCGCGAACCGCCGAATCGGTTCCGTCGGAAACGCCTCGCACGCCGCTGCCACCGACCGCTTGGCCGCCGACAGCTGTTTCTATGCCGGTTCGGCTGCCAGCCGCAAAAGCGCTGTTCTGACCATCGGTGGCACCAATGCCTCCGGTGCCGCGAACGACCGTGTTGCCACCGGCTGTTTCGATTTTGATTCCGCCAGCTACACCACCAACGGATGCCCCGCCTTCGGTCGTACCGCTTCGTGAGCCGCCGCCCACGGTCACCGTTCCACCGCGAGCCGTTTCATAGGTTCGACTTCCGCCGCCTTGACCCGCAGTCGGACTGGAACTCGACGAGCTTGCCACGCGATTGAAGCCTGAACTACCGGAGCCATTCAAGAAACTATCCAGTTGACCTCGCGACGGTTGCTGGAAGGAACTCCGCGAATCGAAGGCAGCGTTGCCGGAAGGTGGAGTCCGCAATCCGCCTGACGCTCCCATTGGCCGGTTCGCAATACCGGGTGCCGCACCACGGTTGATGGTTGTGCCGGGAGAACCGATTCGATTAACGGACGCACCAGCAGGTTGCCGGTTTACGGGGCTCCGATTCTGGATTTGCGGTGCAGCCATGCGTGATTGAGAGGGCATGGCTCTGCTCATTGAAGGACTGCGCGACATACTCGGAGCGCCCCCGGAAAAACCGCCTCCGCCACGTGAAATCCCGCCTCCGCCGCCTCTGCCCCGTGCATCCGCAGAGGTTGGTATCAATAAGCAAGAAAGCAGCGTCAGCAGCAAGCAGAGATTTTTGGACATCATCGTTTTCTTCCTAAGACTGCAAGTGTGTAGTTGGGTTGGGTGAGCGTGACTGCGAGCGGGTGACCGCTATTGAGGCTTGGGCAAACCTTCGCTCTTCTCCTCCGCTTGCTCCGCTTGCTCCGCTTGCTCGGCTTGCTCGGCTTGCTCGGCTTGCTCGGCTTGATCGGCTTGATCGGCTTGATCGGCTTGATCGGCGACGCGATTCACCAGCACCTCGTCCATGTCCGGCAGGAACTGCCCCGCCACAATCCTTGATTGGGAACGCCAGGTATATCTGGTGGCGTCAATGGGAGTATAAACGTTGACGGCTGAAGCCAGTTCGCCCGTCGGTAGCGTCATGTTCATTTCGACGATCCATTTTCCGTCTTTGCTGGACCAGCGTCCCTGACCTATCCCTCCGTCGGAATCAAACAGCCAAGAACGAATGACCCCGGTGGCAGGGTCCACGCCAATGATTTGCGTTCCCTCAAGCAGCGTCGCATCCGGAACATCAACTCGAAAGCTCATCGTCAAAAACTTTTTGTTGCGAGCCCACTTCACTTGCGACTCGACCGTTGCGTCCTCATCAGTATCAGCCCAGCTACCGACGAGCCAACTTAGCTGCGACAGTTGGGCACCGGACTCTTCCGGCATCGCTGTCTCGCGAACACTGTCGATCTTCCATCCATCCTTTTGTTTGATGTGGACGACGGAGTAAGTGGACTGACGTGCACCTTCGTCCCTTAGAACCGTCGCAAAGCCATCTTCAACGGCCACCGTGTCCGTGACGAGCCGGATCGACGTTACATTCACCTCCAACTGCGACTTTGGACCTGCCTTGAACTGCCGCGAGAAATCTTCGCGGATAGCTTCCCGCCCCACGATCTTTTCCTGAGTATCCATAGCCAGCATCACAGCGTTTTCCGCCCAATGATTGGAAACCGCATCCACATCGCGACGGTTGAAGGCATCCACATAGCTGCGAATCGTTTCGATAATCGCTTGTTCCGCTGTGGGGTCGGTAACGGGTGTTTGTGCCTGTACAAGAGCTTGTGCTTGAACCAGGGCACCGGCGGCGACCAACATCCACACCAAACTTAACCGTGGCAACAGACGTTTCACTTGGGTTCTCCGATCATTCATGGGTTGTCTCATTGGGATTTGCTAAATCCGACTAATTAGATCAGTTGACCAATTCGAGATCGCCGGGTAAATAGCTCTTGTCGAAACGAGGTTCCAGCGGTTCCTCTAAACGCAGCATCATGTTGTGACCTTTTTGCCGGGGATGGCCTGACCCCAACTGTCTTGGTGCCCGGTTGGTGGCTTCGGACCGCACCAGACCGTGCAGGAACCGTCCGCATTCGGCTTCAAAGCTGGATTGTTACTGTTGAGGCGCGGTGGGATCAGGCAAGTTGTTACTTCAGCGTGATCGTCACCTTATCGATCTCACCGGTGTACTTACTGCCGGCGCGCTTGCAGGTGCACGACGCGGTCTTCGCCTTTTCCGGACGCGAGGAACGAGCCAGTCCTCAAGCGTCGCCCCAAAACGTGCCCGACACCTTCATTGTTCCCAATCCTCTTCGTCCTCTTCTTCATACTCCTCGTATTCTTCTTCTTCTTCACCATCTTCGTCTTCGGCGGCGATCGCGGATGGTCGGCGTGGCTCACCTGACTCGTCGTCGGGTTCCGGTGGATCCAGCCCCTGCATTTCGTGCCACTGTTCCAACGTCAGTAACACGTCGCGGGCTTTGCTGCCGTTGTACTGTCCGACGATGCCATCTTCGGCCATGAAATCGATCAGCTTGGCGGCGCGGCCGTAGCCGATCCCCAGGTGCCGTTGCAGCAACGAACATGACCCGCGGCCTTCGCGAATGATCACCTCCACCGCGCTGTCGTAGATATCCGGTCGGTCTTCATTGAGCGACGGGCCGTCGGAATCATCGTCACTGACGACTTTCAAGTTCATCAGTTCGCCGACAAAATTCTGCTCGCCCATGCTGCAATGCGCGCAGATCAAATCGATCTCTTCGTCGCTCAAGTACGTCCCTTGGCCACGAATCAACGTGCTCGTTCCCGGCCACAAGAACAGCATGTCGCCGTTGCCGAGCAACTTGTCGGCACCGTTTTCGTCCAACACCACCCGGCTGTCGGTCTTGCTGGCGACTTGAAAGCTCAAACGGGCCGGCAGGTTACTTTTGATCAATCCCGTGATCACGTCGACGGTCGGTTTTTGCGTGGCCAGGATCAGGTGGATTCCGACGGCACGGCTTTTTTGCGCCAGTCGAATGATGTGCTGCTCCACATCCTTACCCGCGGTCATCATCAAATCAGCCATTTCGTCGGCGATGATGACGATGAACGGCAGCTTATCCGGCACGCTGCCGTTGTCGTCCTCGGGATCAATCTCCAAGCGACGCAGCACTTCGTCACGTCCCAAGTCGTTGAAGCTGTTGATGTGTCGGACCCCGGCGTTGGCCAACAACGAGTAACGTTCTTCCATCTTTTCGACCGCCCAAGCCAAAATCGCTTCGGCCTTGCGCATGTCCGTGATCACGGGGTGCATCAAGTGCGGCAGCTTTCCATAACCGCTCAGTTCAACCATCTTGGGGTCGATCATCAGCATCCGCACTTCGTCCGGTCGACACGTCATCAGGATCGACGTGATGATCGCATTGAGACAAACGCTCTTGCCGGTACCGGTACGTCCGGCGATCAACAAGTGCGGCATCTTGGCCAAGTCGACGACCATCGGATTGCCCGAAACGTCTTTGCCCAAGAAGACCGGGATGTTCATCTTCAACGAACGCATGTCCGACTCTTCCATCACGTCACGCAACCGAACGGCTTGACGTTTTTCGTTCGGCACTTCGATACCCACCGTGTTCTTGCCGGGAATCGGGGCGACGATCCGGACGCTGGGCACGCGCAAACCGATCGCCAGGTCTTCGGCCAAGCTGGTGATCTTGCTCAGTCGCAACCCGGCTTCCAGCTCGATTTCGTATTGCGCGATGACCGGGCCTGTTTCGATCTCAACGACCCGGATGTTGAAGCCGAAATCGGCAAACGTCGCTTCCAGTATCTTGGCCTTGCGGCGGACTTCGCTCAGCTGTTCGTCGTAGTCGATGTCGTCGCTGGCTTCCAGCAAATCGACTCGTGGCAAGTGGTAGTCTTCGCTTCCCGCCGGAGCGTCTTCGACCATGTCCTCGTACAGCTGGTCCAGTTCATCTTCAGTCTTGCTTTTCTTGGGTAGTCGAATCTTGGGGCCGGGAACATCGTGCGGCTGGTCGCCGCGCAGCGAGACGGTTTCGTCGTCGATCTCGATTTCACGGATCACGGCGTTTTCTTGTTCGTCCTCGTCGAAGCCGGAATCATCATCGTCGTCTTCTTCGTAGGCGTCGTCTTCATCGATCGCGTCTGGCGGTTGCGAAACGGCGACGGCGGAGTCCGCTTCGGCCGCGTCGCCCTCGGCAGCCCCCTTGCGACGCTTGCCTGCGCGAAGCTTGATCCGCGGCTCCGAACGAGGCGTGTCGGTTTGACCTTCGGCGTCCTCTTGCGACTCCGTCTCCGTCGTCGCCACGCGCTGCGCGGGCTCTTTCCGCGCGGGCTCTTCGGTCGCACCACCTTGCTCGGCGTCTGGCGTTGCCGCGAAGGGAGCCGGAGTCTCTTGGAACGGTTTGCGGCGCGGGCGTAGCGCCGGCGGGATCGCTTGCGCCGCTCGCTCCACGCCGCGGCGCGAGACCTGGGCACCGCCGGCAACGATGCGTCGGCTGGCGTACAAGATCGCATAGTCGGTCGTCAGAAGCGTTCCGATCACCAGCAGCGTCAACGTCAAAATCCACGCACCGCTGGCGTTGAAATGTTCCAATAACCACGTCGACGACATCGCCCCCAGCACTCCGCCGGCACCAAAAATGGTGACGCCTTCATTCTCGATCGGCAGCATCGCCGCGGCCGTGGCCGTCCCGAGCAAAATGATCGTGCCGCCCAATGATCGCAGCACCGGGGCGTTGAGCCGGCCGCGACGCAACAACGCAATGGCCGTCCCGCCAATCGCCGCCACGACAATGCCCGACGCCAAGCCCATTGACGTCATCATCGCCGATGCGATCAACGCGCCCCAATAGCCGCACGCATTGGTGATCTGGTCGGCCGGTGGGTAGATTAGGATATCGGGCAGGTGCAATGCACTGATCGGCCAAAATGGCTCGTCCAGCGGATCGGCCGGATTGCGCGTCACCAACGAAATCGTCAGCAGGATCGTCAGCGCAATCAGCATGATTGCACCGACATCGCGAGCGAAGTCCGGCGTTGCAGGAGTATCGTTGATCAGGTCGGCCGACATGCAGTGTCCGATAGGTGGGCCAGTTTCAGTTTCCCAACAAGGCTTGTCGGCTAAAATCGTCCGTCAAACTCAACCGACGTGAATACCGCTGCTGGAACTGCAAAGACCCGATCGAGCGAAAAAGTCTTCCCGCACCGCAAGGTTTGCCAAAGCGGTCAAGGCTTAGCAATCCTCAAGGTTTGGCTAGCTGCTATTCGAGCGACTCGATCCACCGCATTGCCGCCAACTCGAAGCGAATTTTGCTGACAGGCCGACGCCAGCGGCAACAATGGTACAGTGACCGGACATGACGGCCGGGATGATCGACGGGCAACAACAATCAGAACCGTTGCGAATGCCCGAAACGGCAAATCAGAATCAGCCAGGGAGCGGTGGCAGGCCAACCAAGTCGCGGCAAATCTCCACGAGAACGTCAAGTGTCCATCGAACTGCTTCACACCTCCTTCGGAATCCTCTTTACCTTCGTCTGGCTGTTTGTCGGCCAAATCTTGGTCGCCGGCCGGTAGGGACGTCGAATTTTTTACTGCAGGATTTGGCGACCCATTTAGATTCTCTCCCTCCGGGAGAGACGGCGTTTGCGCGGCAAGCAAACGCCAGAGAGGGCCGGCGCTGCGAAAGTCTTGGCGACTTCCGCTACGATCAACTCCGACACTTATTTTTCCGTGCGATGATGAAAGGGCACATGATGAGACTCTGTTGGCTGGCGCTGCTCTCTGCCGCATCCTGTTGCCACGCTGCATCGGCCTCGGCCGACGAACGCCCGAACATCGTGGTGATCGTCGCCGACGACTTGGGTTACGGCGAAACCGGGATGATGGGTAACCGGCAAATCCCGACTCCCCACATTGACACCCTGGCCGACGCCGGCGTCCGCTGCACCGCCGGATACGTCACGTCGTCCTACTGCAGCCCCTCTCGCGCCGGCATTCTGACCGGACGGTATCAATCCCGATTCGGATACGACATCAACCCGACCGGAAAACGAAATCTGCTTCCCGACGCCGGGCTGCCGACCTCCGAAACCACCTTCGTGAAAACACTCAACGAAGCGGGCTACCGGACCGGACTGGTCGGCAAATGGCATTTGGGAGCGACCCCGGCGCGGCATCCGCTGCAGCGAGGGTTTGATTCGTTTTATGGATTCCTGCACGAAGGGCATTTCTATGTCCCGGGATCACACGCCGACGGTGTTCCCTACCAGAACGTGCTGACGATGATCCGCGACGCCAGTCTGGAAGTCGGCAGACGCATCCGCACCGACAACTTGATTCGCGGCAATTATGCCCGGATGAGCGAACCGTCTTATGACCAAGACAACCCGATCATGCGCGGCACGGAAATCATCGAAGAGTCGCGTTACCTCACCGAAGCGATCACCGAGGAAGCGGTTTCGTTCATCGACCGACATCATGACGATCCGTTTTGTCTGATGGTCTGCTACAACGCCGTCCACAGCCCGATGCAGGCCAAGCTCGCCGATTGCCAGGCCTTGCGGAGGATCACCGATATCCAACGCCGAATCTTTGCCGGCATGTTGATTTCGCTCGATCGTGGCGTCGGCGCGATCACCACAGCGATCGACCAGCACCGATTACGCCGCAACACGCTCGTCGTCTTTCTCAGCGACAACGGTGGACCGACCGCCGAACTGACCAGCAGCAACGCCCCGCTGCGAGGCGGGAAGGGCTCCCTGTACGAAGGCGGCATCCGAATCCCGATGGTCTGGAGTTTTCCCGGCCGGTTGCCCGAAGGCGTCTCCGAACCGCGACCGGTGATCAGTCTGGACATCGCGGCGACGGCACTGGATCTGGCCGGCTTGCCGGCCGACGCCCAGTCCGATGGCGTCAGTCTGTTTCAATGGATCGACAACCCGATCGCGACCGGTCGTCAACATCTTTATTGGCGAATGCCCGGCGGAAAACAGGCGTTGCGAAGCGGCGACTGGAAAATTGTGCGTCCCAAACGTGGCCAGCCGATCGAGCTGTATCATCTGAAAATCGATCCCTCCGAAGAGCATGATTTGGCGGGCATGCAGCGTGAGAAGCTGAGCGAGCTGATCAACCGCTGGCAGGCCTTCGACGCACAAATGGCGCCCTTGGCCCAATACCGCTAAGT
>NZ_JANZKV010000026.1 GCF_025060895.1 Stieleria sedimenti
TGTCGCTGCTTTGCAGCGACAGGAAATCGCCTCAAGGCTAGACACCAACGGTTGCTGAATCAGTTTTTCGTCATGCCCATGCCATTGATCCCTGACATCTCTTCCTAAACGCCCAACCGTTCTTTCGCTTCCTCGGCCCAGGGGCTGTCGGGGGCGAGTTGCAGGATGCGTTGCCAATGCCGGAGGGCCTGCAGGTCATCGCCGATGCGATCGAGCGTTTTGGCGAGCGTGTAATGGACGTCGGCGTAGTCGTCGTGCATCGACAGAGCGCCACGCAACGCGGCGACGGCCAGTTCGAATTGACCGAGTTCGGCCAGCACGGCGCCCAAGCTGGCCCGGGCTTCGACGAATTCCGGATCCATTTCAATCGCGCTGTAGTAGCGTTCGCGCGCGGCGATCAAGAAGTTCATGCGATAAAGCAGCTCGCCGATCTGGAAACTGACATCGGCGCGTGCCCCGTCACGGGCCAGGATGGTGTGGTACAGGTCGATCGCGGTTTCCAGATCGTCCTCGTCTTCGGCTTGATAGGCGGCCAGCAGGATCGGATCGTGCTCGGCGGTACTGACCGCGCGCAGCATCGGCGGTTGGTCGGGCGGCTCAAACGCCAACACTTCCGGCGGCGATGCCCCGTCGCTTTCCAACGCATCAAAATCGAACCGCATCTGTCCGCCCGGCTCGACCAGTCCATCGCCTTGTCGCAACAGCACGTGCTTGCCCTCGACCAAGATGGAAAGCTGATCGAGTGGTCGGCGGATATTGGGAAGCACTTGAACCAGGTCCACCAGGCGACGCTCGATCGCAGCTGGACTCGCTCCGGCGGAGATCCATCCGGCCAAACGCTTCGCAGTCGCCACCTCCGCGTAGTCGAAGTAGGGCAGCTTGTGCAGCGTCGTCACCGGAGTGATCAGCCCCCTGCGGTGCCACCGCCGGATCACGCGTACCGAAACCCCCAGCAAGTCCGCCAGCATGACCGGCGTGTAATAACGCTGGGCGGAGCGTCCGACGTCGAACAGTCCCAGTCGCTGCCAGAGTTCGGTTTCATGGATGATTTCAAGCTCACCGCGGCCGGCCGCATCGATCACACCGGGCGGCAATAATTCGTCTTGCGAAAGCGGCGGTTGGTCGGCACCGATGACGACCAAGTCGAGCATCATGCGGTCGGCGGGCGGGTCCGACAGATCGTCGCGTTTTTTCCCACTCCCCGAAACCGAGGAACGCCGGGGCAGATCGACGACCACCGCTTGGAACGACTGCAAGACGTTCGCCGCTTCACGTCGACTCATGCTGCCGAATCGTCCGACCAAGGCAACGCGTTTGTCGGCGAAACTCGCCGGGTCGGCGTCGCCCGACTTGTTCGGGGACGGTTCATCAACCAACAACTCGGCGTCCGATTCTCCATCTTCGCCCTCGTCCTCGCTCACCAGAGTGTCCTGCGTACTGGGGGGCTGCGTTCCGGTATCCCCAGCCATCGTCATGAAGGACGCGGTCGTGCCGGGCGGTTCGTCCGCGCTGAGGGGCTTGTCCGGGCGGGGCGGTTCGGCGCCATCCCCGCCGTCGCGTGGGTCATCGCCCGAGAACGAGAGGATGCGAAGGGGGGCCGGATCGTTTGTGTCGGTCGGCTCGGGCAATGGAATACTCGGGCAATGGAATAATCGTCGAGGAGGGTGATTCGTCGGGGGGCTTGGTGGGGGGCGTCGCGAAAAGTCGTTTCTCGCGATTGTTGCGATCGAACACTGTGTTTCAAGGTGTCATGGCCAGAGATTGGAAGGCCGACGGCGTGGATTATCGCAGAACCGGCCGCTGGGAGTAGTCGAGTCGGCGGATTCTCTGTAACAATGCACCGAAACGCGAGTCGCTGCGTATCGCACTAGTCGACTTCCTAACCTGACCCGGCTGATCCTCGGGCGGCGGTCAGGTTGCCTTGTCTTCACTCATTGCCATTCTCCGTGGTTGCGGACGTCCATGCTGCATGTCGATTCGCTGACGAAATCCTTTCCCCTCGATGATGGTGTGTTGACCGCCGTCGACGACGTTTCGTTTCGTATTTCGCCGGGTGAGGTTTTCGGGCTGCTGGGACCCAACGGGGCCGGCAAGACGACGACGATGCGGATGATCTTGGGATTGCTGGAACCCGATTCGGGCTACGCGGAAGTCGACGGGGTTCGCACGGCGACCGATCCGATGGCTGTCAAAAGCCGTCTCGGTTTCGTCTCGGCCAGCGACGGGGTTTATCCGTGGTTGACGGTCCGCGAGATGCTGTTGTACTTCGCCGATCTGTACGCCGTCGATGCGACGCTGGCCGAACAACGCTGTGAAAGCCTGGCGGACATGATGGATATCAAGCATCTTCTGGATCGGCGTGCCGGTGAACTCAGCACGGGACAACGGCAGCGGGTCACGCTGGTTCGCGGGCTGATTCACGACCCGCCGGTGATGCTGCTCGATGAACCGACGCGCGGGTTGGATGTCGTCGGCGTTCAAACCATTTTTGATTACATCGATATTCTGCGTCGCGGCGGTAAAGCCGTGGTCGTGTGCACGCATCGTTTGGATGAAGCGGAACGGTTGTGTGATCGATTCGGTTTGTTGCACGCCGGCAAATTGAAATACTGTGGCACGCTCAACGAGTTAAAGGAACAGACCGGCCAGGCATCGTTGGTGGACATCTTCGTGGACTTGATCAGGAATTAGCCGAGCGTGTCAAACGACCTCCATCATCGCAGCACGACGACGCAACGCCACCCACGCCGGCAGAAGCACCAACCCGGCAATCGGCTCGTGCGGATGTGCCAAAAGGAATTGCGAGAAACGATGCGTGACCGGCGAACGATCATCACGCTGGTCATGATGCCCCTGCTGGTCTATCCGTTATTGAGCATGGCGTTGAATCGTTTTTTGGTTTCGTCGACAGCGGGAACGTCCGAGCAGACCCCGTACACGATCGGCGTCGAAACCGACGACGAAGGTTCGCTGTTGTTGGCCTGGCTGGAAGATCCGATGAGCACGCCGCCCGCGGCGATCCTGAAGGCCAGCAAGGGGAACCTCGCCACGTTTCGTGTCGTCAACACCACGTCCGTCGGGCTCAGTCCCAAGCAAGCGCTCCAAGAGAAAAAGATTGACTTGGCCGCCCGTATCGAACCGGGAAATCCGCCTCAATTGCGATTGACGGCGTTCAACGGTGATCCGGCCAGCCAGGGAGCCCAACGCATCTTGACCGAGCGGTTGCATTGGTTGCGACTGGCGCGTGCCGAAGCGCTCGCCGAGTCACAGTTGAGTGACTACACGCCGCCAACGGACGTGTCCGTTGAGAACATCGGGGTCGCGGAAAAGCCATCGATGTTGGGCACGATCGTGCCGCTCGTGTTGGTGCTGATGACGATCACCGGTGCGGTCTATCCGGCGATCGATTTGACGGCCGGCGAGCGGGAACGGGGGACGATGGAATCGCTGATGGCATCACCGGTCCCGCGCTCGTACATCTTGTTCTCTAAATACGTTGCCGTCGTCGTCGTAGCCCTACTCACCGCGATGGCTAACCTGCTGGCGATGTTCACGACGCTGTGGGCGGGCCGCTTGTTGCCGCTGTTGACCGGCGGTGAAGACGCGTTTCCGTGGCTGGCCGTGCTGCAAATTCTGGGCTTGCTGGTGCTCTTCAGCGGCTTCTTTGCGGCCGTGCTGCTGTCGTTGACCAGTTTCGCCCGCTCATTCAAAGAAGCCCAGGCGTACTTGATTCCCGTGATGCTGCTGTCGTTGACGCCGGGGATGCTGTCGTTGATGCCCGGCGTGACCTTGAACGGTCCGCTGGCGATTGCCCCGTTGATCAATATCGTCTTGCTGGCGCGGGAGGTGTTGCAGGGCACGGCGCAAGCCGCCCCGGCGGTGATCACGGTCCTCAGCACCATCGGTTACGCCGCGGCAGCGATCGCCGTCGCATCAAAGCTGTTCGGCAGCGATGCGGTCAGTCGTACCAGCGGGCAATCCTTCGGCGCCATGCTGAAACGACCGACGCGATCGACGCCGACGCCGTCACCCCAAGCCGCCGCATTGACGTTGGCGTTGTTGGTCCCCATTTATTATCTGGTCAGCAATGTCCTGATGCGAATCGTTCCCGAGTTGTCGATCACCTGGGTGTTGTTGCTCAACGCCATCGCGCTCGTGTTGACGTTCGGCCTGATCCCGCTTGCCGCGGTCGTGCTGGCACGCTGCAATTTCTCAACCAGCTATCAACTGGCGACGCCGTCACCGCTGGCGCTGCTGGGGGCGCTGCTGGTCGGGCTGGGAGCCTGGGGGTTTGCGCACGAGTCGTTTGTGCTTGCCAAACAGATGGGGATTGGCGGACTGGATGTCGATCGGATCGAAAAGACGCGGCAAACCGTCGAAGCACTGAAAGTCGCTCCGGCGTGGTTGCTGGTGGGGACCTTGGCGCTGGCACCCGCGGTGATCGAAGAATTGTGTTTTCGCGGATTCTTATTCACCGCACTGCGCAAGGTTCTGTCGCCGACTCGGGTGATCGTGACCACGGCCGTCATTTTTGGACTGTTCCACGTCGTGACCGGCAACATGTTGCTGATCGAGCGATTTGTGCCGACGACGCTGCTGGGGCTGATCCTCGGCTGGATTGCTTATCGCACCCAAAGCGTTTGGCCCGGCGTCCTGATGCATTTCACCCACAACGCCCTGTTGAATCTGGCCACGAAGTATCAGGACAAGATCGCGTTTCTCGGCGAAGGATTCGAGAACCAAATGCATCTGCCGGCGACCTGGCTGATCGTTTTGACGACCACGACGTTGACCGGATTGGCCGTCGTTTGGTTTTCGACCCGCAAGCCACAGGTTGCCAACTCGAATTTGGCAACCACCCCCGCCTGAGGCGGACGCGGGGGCGGGGTGGACGAACGGAGGGCGGGTCAAAAAATGGGCGGGTCAAAAAATTTCAGAATCGGCTTTGGGCTTGTGGTCGATGGCTGAGGTTTCGTTCCACCCCTTTTTTTGACCAGTTCATTTTTTGACCCACTCATTTATTGCCCCGCCCATTTTTGACCAGATTCTTTTCCATCCGATATCGTGTAGGATGCCCAGATTAACGCCCGCACGGTTCGAATTCGATTGCATCACGAATGTCCGACGACCATCCTGTCCCCGCAAAAGACTCCTCGTACGTCGTTGTCGCTCGCCGTTATCGTCCTCGCAATTTCGAAGAATTGGTCGGCCAGGAGCACGTCGGCCGGGCGCTGACCAATGCGATCGAAACCGGGCGGGTCGGTCATGCCTACCTGTTCACCGGGGCTCGGGGGGTCGGAAAAACCAGCACGGCGCGGATTTTTGCCAAGGCGCTCAATAATCCCAGCGGGCCCAGCGCGACGTTTGACAACGAGGACGATGTCGCCCAGGCGATCGACTCGGGCGAAGACATCGATGTCATCGAAATCGACGGAGCGAGCAACCGCGGGATCGACGAAATCCGCTCCCTGAGGGCCAACGTCGGCGTCCGCCCCAGCCGCTCGCGATACAAAATCTATATCATCGACGAAGTCCACATGCTGACCCAGGCGGCGTTCAACGCGCTGCTGAAAACGCTCGAAGAGCCGCCCGAGCATGTGAAGTTTATCTTTTGCACCACCGATCCCGAAAAGATGCCGATCACGGTGTTGAGTCGGTGTCAACGCTTCGATTTTGCACCGGTCGAAGTTTCCAAGATCGTCAAACGGCTGCAAGAGATCGTGGCCGCGGAGAACGCCCAGGCCGACGAGGCGGCCCTCGAGTTGGTTGCACGCCGGGCCGCCGGTTCGATGCGTGACAGTCAATCGTTGCTCGAACAGGTGCTCAGCTTTAGCGATGGGCATTTGACGGCCGATCAAGTCCACTCGATGCTCGGGACCGCCGATGATGAGCGGCTGCACACGCTGGCCCAAGCGATGTGCGAGCGTGATGCCGCCGCCGCGCTCGCTCAACTGGATGCGGCAATCGATGCCGGTGTCGATGCCGGGCGGATCGCTGAACAATTGTTGGGGTACTTTCGCGATCTGATGGCCGTGACGGTTGGCTGCGACGCCACGCTACAGCGCCATACGGCCGCCTCCATGCACGGCGAACTGAAAAAACTGGGAGACAGCTGGGGATTGCAAACCGTACTCGCCGTCGTGGCGCTGATCGACCAGACGCTCGTTCGAATTCGACACAGCGTCTACGGGCGGGTGCTCCTCGAATCCACGGTGATTCAGATTTGCAATTTGCCCGACTTGCAAGCGATCGCAGATTTGGCCGCCGCGGTCGGCAGCGGAAAACCGTTGCCGAACGCCCGGCCGGCCCCGCAAAAAAAAAAGCTAGCCGCTGACCCGTCGTCACCGATTGCGGGGACTCCGGCCCCGCCGGCGTCTTCCTCAGTTGCACCTTCTTCGGCCGCGTCTCCTGCGCCAACGCCCGCTGCGCCAACGCCCGCTGCGCAGCCGGCCCCAGTCGCGGCTTCGCCGGCGTCATCGCCTGCGCCGACACCGTCAGGGCTGACATCATCTGCGGCGGAGCCCGCCACGGGTTCCGCCGACACGGTCGCAACTCTCGGCTCCCCGTCGCTCCAGCGTTCCGACTCCGCCGCAGTCGGCTCGCCGCCGTCGCCCAAGATGAAGCTGTCGGTCTCCAATGTTCAAGAAGTCCTCGCCAGGGCGCTCCAAGGCGTTCAGCCGATGACCGCATCGATCGCCTCGATGGCAGAGGCAAAGCTAGCAGGTGACGGCAAAATCAATTTGGTCTTTCCGGCCGAATCATCGATGTCGATGAAGCGGATGGATTTGCCGGAACACCGCGGCCCGGTCTCCCAGGCGCTCGCCGACCTCGTCGGTCATCCGGTCACCCTTCAAATGGTCGCCGGCGCCGCATCACCGGGCCGCCCCCAGGCCCCCAAGCCCGCGCCAAAAGCGACCGCGAAAGAACGCATGGAACGGATGCGAGAAATCGAGTCCCATCCTTGGGTCCAAGCCTGCGTGCAAACCTTTCAAGCCGAAATCGTCAAGATCGATCCCAAGCAATGATCGGACACCGAATGGTTCGCCGAACGACTAGCGGTCTTGCCCTTTACACGCCACCGCCATGGCGATGGTAAACGCCTGAACCGTAGCCGTTGACTCTCAACGTGCACTCCATGCAGGCGAGTCAGGAAGCGAGACGATTCGCTCTTTAAATGATGCGACGACGTGCGTCGACAACATCATGTGTGTGGGTGAAGCATGCTTATCATTTGGCATACGTGAACTGACGTTCGCCCATGCAATTCGCCCCGGTGTCGCAAAGAACTTTTGCAAAATAAATGTTCGGTAAAGGCCTGCGAGTGACCTCGGGTGTCGGTTCGGCGAGGTCCCCTTCGTGTTGCTTAAGGGGGAACTGGATAACATCGCCAAAATTCTCCAACAGCAGAATGGGGGGAGGTTATTCCGACTTGCATCTTGCCCCGAATGAATTCGCTTGACACTTTTTGAATCGCTGTAGAATCGAGATGTCGATTGGCGGCGACACACTCATCACAGAGCGTACCTTTCGCTGGAGCGAAAACTTGAATTGCCAACGCCCCAATGACAACCGCGCAAGCGTGTTCTCATTGAAACCGATGACGGAGATCACGCAGCGATTGACAGATTGCTGCCGTAAGATGGAACGACTGATGGAACGAACGATCGACATCGCGGTGTGCCCGCTGAAAAACCGATCCGATGCGCCGGCACTGCTGTGCGCCGACCGATTTGATCCGTGCCAGATGATCTCTTCGTGGCCAACGACCGGTTTATCTCTTCACCGCCTTACCGCCGCCGTCGCGCCCTGTGTGGTGCATGTCGACCCGCGTGTGGTGCGCCCTCCAAATGGCTCTTATGAATGATCCGCTAACCGGCATAGGATTGCCCGGCCGATCGCAATTCCATTCTCGATTGAGCCGCCGATTGGCTCGCAGATAGCCGAATTGACGCACCGTTGGTGCGCCACGTTTTGAAAATTGATCTCGTAACGCCACGTCGCACCGGGATCTGATGCTTGACTGATCAACCGTTGCCTAGTGAACCATTGTGTTGTGAATGGGGTGTATGTCACCCAAGCGGACGAAGTCCAGGTTTAGGAAGTGGGGTAAGCATCTTGCTCGCCTGCCTGTCGAACAACGAAGAACACAAGCTGGAAGCTTACGCCACTTCGGCAAATCATCGATGAACACGCACCAAAGCCCCTCGAAGCCCCACGCTCGCGTTTGACCCCCTGCTCATTTCAAACGCCGTCTCTCCCTCCCCACTGAAACCATGAAACGTTACCAAGACGAAGCTCTGGAGTCCGACGACGGCCAAGAGCTGAATATCGATCTGCTCGGCATCGTCCGCCGCCGTTTCCATCTGATCATGTTGGGCATTCTGGTCGGGGCGACATGTGCCACGATTTACTTTGTCAAGCAGAAGCCGGTTTACGAGTCGAATTTGGCCGTTTTGGTCGGTCAGCTTTCCAGCGAGATGACAAGCACCGGAGTTCGTGACTCCTCCGACGGCAGTGCATCCTTGCAAGACGAGGTCCTTTCGACACAGCTTGAAGTCTTTCGCAGCCCCAAGATTTTGCGACAAACGATTCAACGCCATCATCTAAATCGCAGCTTGGAGCAGTTGCAGGACGGCCTAGCAATGGGCAAGGGTGGTCATGGAGCGGGGGAGCCTGCGAGCCTTTTGAAGGCGACCTACAGGGATTCTGATGCCGAAGCCGCCGCAGAAATTTTGAGAGCAATTTTTGACACCTATCAGGTGTACATCAACAACCAATCACAGAGCGTCGGCACCGAAGCTGCGAGTCTCATCGCGAAGGCACTGTTGCAAAACGAACAGACGCTTCGGGATGCGGATAAGCAATACAGCGATTTCGTCGCATCAGTCCCTGCCTTGACGAACTTAAGCGGCGATGGCGTCGGAGGGTTAGAAGACATCCATCGGACACGATTGGATGCGATCGAACGCGAACTTGCGACCGTGCGAACCGCGATCGCGACGGCGAATTCGCGACGGCTTGGCATCATCGACGCGGTCAAAGGCCGCAAGCCTGATGAGCTGACTGATGCGGAGTTGATGACGCTTTTGACGAAGGAAGACATTTCGCGGCTGCAGTCGCTGATCAGCATCGAGGAGCAACGAAAGTCCGCAGACAACGAATTGGAAATGGCTCGTCTGATTGCCAACGCATCCAGTCAGACCAAAACGCAACGGCTGATGGATCTGACCAGCAGACGGCGTGTCATGCGGAGCACCTATGGAGAGCGGCATCCAAGCGTTGCGGCGCTTGACGCGGAAATCATCAGCGTCCAGAAATTCGAGGGCCAAAACGAAACCGGCTCGTCGAAAACTGACATAGTCGAATTTGATGTTCCACCAGCAGAGATTCTGAGAACTCACTATGCGGTACTCAAGAGCGACATCAACGCGTTCTCCAAGCGGGAGCAAGAATTGCTCGCACTCTCTGAGCAGGAATCAAAGTTGGCCAAGCAGGTTGAGGTTAGTTTCTTGAAGGGAGCGACGCTCAAAGCGAATCTAGATCGCGCTCAGCGCCGCTACGATGAGGTTTTCAAACGTCTTCAGGAACTCAATTTGACAAACGATTATGCCGGGTTTTCGACGGATTTGCTGGTGGAGCCAGAGCCGGCAAGCCGGCCCGTTTGGCCCGCCAAATCAAAGATCGCGTTGATCGGATTATTCGGGGGTGTGATGCTCGGGTTCGGTTTCGCGTTGATCGCCGAAAGAACGGACCAGACATTCAGAGACCCGGGGGAGGTCGAGGGAGTGATCGGGTCTCCGATCCTTGCCCATCTGCCCATGTTTCGCTTGTCAGAGCTCAGCAAGACGGCGATTGCAGGTTCGGCAATCGCTCCGCAGGTCACAGCATTCCATACGCCTCGGGCCATCGATTCGGAGACGTTGCGCGTCGTCCGAACGGCCATTTCCTGCTTGGCGAAAACGCATAAGAAACAGGTCTTTTTGGTGACCAGCCCCAGTCCTTTGGACGGGAAGTCGACCGTCATCTCCAACATCGCGGTCTCCATGGCGCAGGCTGGTAAACGAGTCCTTGTCGTCGACGGCGACATGCGGCGGCCGATGATGGCCGAAACGTTTGGCATCGAACGTGCGCCGGGCCTTTCGGACTATCTGGCTGGCGTCGTCCGCTTTTCGGAGTGTCTTCACAACTGCGAGCAACTCAATTTGACGCTCTGTCCCGCCGGTTCGTGGACTTCTGTTCCTTCGGAACTTCTCGAGTCGGAGCAATTCGCAAAGTTCATCAAGCAAGCCCGTGACTCGTTTGACTTGGTGTTGATTGATTCTCCGCCGTTGCTTGCCGTCACTGACCCGGCAATCATCTCGCTTCATGTCGATAGTTGTCTGCTGGCGGTCCGGATTGTCAAGAACAATCGTACCCTGGTCGAACGAGCGGCAGAAATCCTTCATGACCAGCACGTGTCGATCGACGGTGTCATCGTCAATGGCCGTCACTCCCGCCGTTGTGGCTATGGGTACACCAGCTACAACTACTATCGAAAAGACCAGTTCGGATGTGTCGACGACTATCGACGGTATTACAAATCGAGTGAAGATGATTCTCTTCCGACCAATGGACGGTTGCGACGACGTGCCAATGGCGAATCCGCTAAGCGAAACGGACAAAGCGCCGGTGATGATCGTCTAATCACAGGGAAGCGATGAAGCGTTGTTCCGTTCTCACTCTGCAGTTGTCGTTCGAGTTAATTTCGGTCATGGACGTGTAGGAAATCGATGAGCACAACATTTAAGAAGCCGTTGAAAAACCAGCCCGTGGTCGCCGGTGGAACCGCCGCGCAGCGGACCGCGTCGAGCCGCGGAATCGAAGCCTCGTCGCTGCAGAAGCTCGGCACGCCGACGGCGTTGGCATTGGGCCGAAAGCAGGCGTGGCATGACCTGCGTTCGACCCTACCGCTGTTGATCTCCGACATCCTTGCCAGCAGCGTCGCGGTGACGGCGGCGACGCTGGTTCACCGCTGGAATGGCGGAACGCCGCATCCGGCATTTTGCTTCAGCGTGGTGCTGCTCGTCGTCTTGATGCATCGGATCCACGGTTTGTATCCCGCTTGCGGTGCAAGTTACGCGCAAGAGTTTCGCGGCATCATGCAGACCAGTATCGTTGTGACGGTGGGTGTCGCATTCGGGCTGTTAATGAGTTCCAACCTCGCCGCATTCCCTTGGCTCTGCTGGGTGACCCTATCGATCACGTTATTCTTCAGCCTGGCCGCGGTGCGTCCGGTGGCCAGGCTATTTCTCAGCAAATTCGACTGGTGGACTCAGCCGGTCGTGATCGTCGGCAATGGTGCTGCGAGTAGGCAGCTGTTTGAGCGTCTTGATCGATCGCGGCATGAAGGGTTGCGACCGGCGGGGATCATTTTTGACCCCACGCGACATTGGGACGGTTTCCCGGCGACGAATGCACCCGAGCAGAAAACAGCGGAGCCCCAAATCCGCGAACAAGCCGACGGTCAGGTCTTTCGAGTCGATTCGCCCGAGGGACTGCGACGATCCAATGGTAGCCCGAGCGGCAACGGCGGACCGGTGCGTCGCTCGGAGAGTTGCTGGTTGGGACCGACGACGGAGTTGGAATCCATCCTCAATGGGACCGGCGCGTGCCGACTCGCCCTGGCCGAACAGGACGCCGGTCAATGGCAGGACTTTCACGCGTTTCACGGGATTCCGCATGTGATGCTGCCGATGGATTTTTCCTACCATCCGACCGAATCGGTTCGGCTTGCGGAGCGGGGATCGGGAATTGAGCTTCACTGTTACACAGCACTGACCAGCCCCCATGCCCAGTTGGCCAAACGGGTGATCGACCTTGCCCTGGTGCTGTTGACCCTACCGTTATGGCTGCCGCTGATGATCGCGATCTCGGTCGCCATCAAGATCTTTGACCCGGGCCCGGTGTTCTACTATCAGGACCGTGTCGGCAGGTATCGCAGTCCATTTCGGGCGATCAAGTTTCGCAGCATGGTTTGTGACGCGGATCGCCGGCTGAGCGAGTATCTGAAGCAAAACCCACTGATGATGAAGGAATGGAAGCGAACCCACAAACTGCAGAAAGATCCACGGGTGACGAAGATCGGCGAATTCCTGAGGAAGACCAGTCTGGACGAGTTGCCGCAACTGTTCAACGTGCTGATCGGAGAGATGAGTTTGGTCGGGCCGCGTCCGATCATCGACAGCGGCGACTACGACCGTGAATACATCCAAGAGTATCCGGAAGTCTTTGAGCTGTACCAAATGGTGCGGCCCGGAATCACGGGGCTGTGGCAAGTTTCGGGCAGAAACTCCACGACCTACACGCAGCGCGTCTTCATGGACCGCTTCTACCTGCATAACTGGTCAATCGGCCTGGACATCTTCATCCTCTGGCGGACCGTCAAAACCGCCTTGCTGCGAGAAGGAGCGTGTTGACAAGGAGACAAGGAAATTATGGGGAAGTGGAGGAAAGAAGAGGAGCGTCTGTAGGCGGACGCGCTCATGTTGCGTCTCTCCTTCTCCCTGTCTCCCCCACTCTCTCCTTCTGAAGGCTGCCAACTTTCGTTCCCTTTCTTCCAGCTAACTGCTAACTCACTCTGCCCCATGAAAAAAGCACTCATCACCGGAATCACCGGCCAAGACGGATCCTATCTGGCGGAGTTCTTGCTGGAGAAAGGCTACGAGGTCCACGGCATCAAGCGTCGAGCGTCCTCGTTCAACACCGACCGGATCGACCACATCTATCAGTCGCCGCACGAGGAACAACCGCAGTTCAAGTTGCATTACGGCGACCTGACCGATACGTCCAACTTGACGCGGATCATCAACGCGGTGCAGCCCGACGAAGTTTACAACTTGGGAGCCCAGTCACACGTTGCGGTTTCGTTCGAGTCACCCGAGTACACGGCCGACGTGGACGCGATCGGAACGCTCCGACTGCTCGAAGCGATTCGATTCTTGGGATTCGAAAAGAAGACGCGGTTCTATCAAGCCTCCACGTCAGAACTGTTCGGCTTGGTTCAAGAGATCCCACAAAAAGAGTCCACGCCGTTTTATCCGCGTTCGCCCTATGCGGCGGCGAAGATGTATGCCTACTGGATCACGGTCAACTACCGCGAGTCGTATGGAATGTATGCCTGCAACGGGATCCTATTCAATCACGAATCACCGCGGCGGGGCGAGACCTTCGTCACCCGCAAGATCACGCGAGGGATCTCCAACATCGCGCAGGGCCTGGAAGAATGCCTGTACCTGGGCAACATGGCCGCGTTGCGAGATTGGGGGCACGCCAAGGACTACGTGCGGATGCAGTGGATGATGTTGCAGCAGGAACAAGCCGATGATTTCGTGATCGCGACGGGAAAACAGATCAGCGTCCGAGAGTTTGTCAAGATGTCGGCCCACGAAGCCGGCTTGGCAATCGAATTCACGGGTGAAGGCGTCAACGAGATCGCAACGGTCACGCAAGTCACCGACAGCGAGAAAGCTCCCTTGGTGAACCCCGGCGACGTGATCGTCCGGGTCGACCCTCGCTACTTCCGCCCGGCCGAGGTGGAGACGTTGCTCGGCGACCCCACCAAAGCCAAAGAAAAGCTGGGCTGGGAATGCGAGATCAGCGTCGAAGAAATGTGCGCCGAAATGGTCGCCAACGACCTCGAAAACGCCCGCAAACACGCCCTACTCAAACTCCACGGCCACAACGTCAATGTGGCGATTGAGTAGCCGTGCCATCGCGCCGTCGCGAAGATCGCCCGTGCGTGGAATCGACCAAACCAAAACTGTCTCGGTGACACGATTGAAATCTTCGTTCACGTTTCCGACATCACGATGACAATGCAGGAACCTCGCACGCCAACCGCCATGATCACCGGCATCACCGGTCAAGACGGTTCGTACCTTTCTGAGCTGTTGCTTGACAAGGGATACACCGTTCACGGGTTAGTGCGTCGCAACAGCTCGACGTCACGAAAACGATTGGAAGATTTGTTCCACGACAAGACGATCTACGACAAACGGCTTTTCCTGCACTATGCCGACCTCGACGACACAACAACGATTCGCCGAATCTTGATCAACACTTTACCCGACGAAATCTATCATTTGGCCGGTCAAAGTCACGTCGGTGCCAGCTTCGAAATTCCCGAGTCCACCTGTGAATTTACCGCAATGGGAACACTGAGACTCCTGGAAATTATCCGCGACTTGCCGAACCGGCCGAAATTCTTGCATGCCAGCAGCAGCGAAATTTTTGGGCGTCCTGATCGATCGCCCCAAAATGAAGAAACCCCAATGCGACCGGTTTCGCCCTATGGAGTTGCTAAGACCTTCGCCACGCAAATGACGAAACTCTATTGCGAGTCCTTCGGCTTCTTCGCCTGTAACGCGATCTGCTACAACCACGAGTCACCTCGCCGAGGCGAGTCGTTTGTGACCCGAAAGATCACGAGGGCCGCCGCCGCAATCTCGTTGGGCCGGCAAGATCATCTTTTGATGGGCAGCCTGGATGCCAGACGTGACTGGGGCTATGCCCCCGAATACGTCGAGGGGATGTGGCGAATGCTGCAGCATGATCAGCCGGGCGACTACATTTTGGCGACGGGAGTCGAACACAGTGTGGAGGATTTTTTACGAGAGGCGTTTGCCGTCGTCGGGCTCCGATGGAAGAACCACTATCAGGTCGACGCCAGGTACCTGAGGCCGGCTGAAGTCTGCGAGCTCCGCGGGGATCCTTCGAAAGCAAGCGAGGTGTTGGGCTGGAAGTCGCAGACCAACTTCAACGAAATCGTAGCGCGGATGGTGCGATCCGATCTCGATTTGCTTGCGTCACAGGAAAGACATTCCGGCTCGTCTCGTGTGTCATCAGAAATGGACCCCACGCAGTCGAGGCGAGTCACGTCATGACCGCGAGTGTTTCGGTTGATCGGTTTGTGCGTGTTCGACACTGGTCTCGTCTATTTGCGATCACCGGATTCAGCCAAGCAGCGATTCAGGCGATCGGATTTGCAAGTGGAATTCTGATCATTCGATGGTTGCCGACCCATGAGTACGCACTCTACACCTTGGCCAATACGATGCTCGGCGCGATGGCGATTCTGGCCGATGGCGGTATCGCGAGCGGGGTGATGTCGCAAGGTGGTCGAGTTTGGCAAGACCGGACAAAACTCGGCGCGGTCTTGTCGACAGGCATGACGCTCCGACGGAGATTCGCGATATTTGGTCTCCTGTTCGCGATTCCCGTGTTCGTGGGTTTGCTGCGAAAGCACAACGCGCCGTGGGCGATGACGATCGTGTTGGTGGTATCGCTCATGCCCGCATTTTTGTCCGCCCTCTCGAGCAGGTTGCTTGAGATCATTCCCAAGCTTCACCAAGATGTCGCCGGATTGCAGCTGATTCAAGTGAAGGCGGCGTTGAGCCGGTTGCTGCTCACTGCAATTTCACTGTTCGGCCTGCCATTTGCTGCTCTCGCGATCCTCTCCGCGGGGACTTCCCAGGTCTATGGCAATACGCTGCTGCGACGGAAATGTGATGAATACGTTGATCGTGACCAAGGCGAAGATGAACAAATCCGCGCCGAAATCGTGAAGGTCGTCAAGCGGGTATTTCCGGCCGCTGTTTACTACACGTTGTCCTGTCAGGTGATCATCTGGTTGCTTTCGGTGTTTGGGACCACCGAGGCGGTTGCCGAGGTCGGAGCACTGAGTCGGTTGGTGATGGTACTTTCAGTTTTTAACATGGCGTTTGGCATCACGCTCGTCCCCCGATTTGCACGCTCGACAAACAACGGCGCACAGTTGCGACGAAATTTTGTCGCAATGCAGGGCGCTCTATTTGGCCTGGCGACGCTGATTGTCGTTTTCGTGTGGATGTTTCCGGCCCAGACACTGTATTTGCTAGGCGACAACTACGCCGACCTTCACGACGAAGTGATCCTGATGGCGATCGGCGGTGTGTTGAGCATGATCAATCATGTCAACGTCGCGGCCAGCCATGCCAGGGCTTATCTACCGGCTTGGTATTTTTCGCCGATCATCGGGTCAATCTCACTACTCTTGTTTGCGTGCTCGTTTGATGTCGGAACGACCAGTGGAATTTTGAAAATGAATGCGTCGATTTGGGCAACCACGTGTCTGTGCTCGATCGGCGTCTTCCTGTTCTACAACCGCCGCGCCGCCAGTGAGTAGCCAGTGAGTAGCCAGTCTGTCTTTCAGAGGTCTTTTCATTTTGTCTAAGAAAATAGCACTTGTCGCCGCGACGCAAGGTGATTTCGGCGGCATTGAAGCGTTTGTCATGACCGTTGCGGATTTCCTTGTCGATTCTCAAGGGTACGAGGTTCGAGTTGTCTTCAAGCGGGTCAAGGGTTGTCATCTCGACAAACTCAAAACGAAGCTTGGCAGCAGATATAGATCTCCCGTCTACTTCGTGCAGCGCAATTCGAGAGAGCTGAGAGAACACATTCGCTGGGCTGACCTGCTGCATGTCCAGAATCTCTGCCCCGATGCGATCTTGCCGGCGTTTTTCCTTCGACGGCCAATTTTGGCGACGATCCACAACTATCAACGTCGCGAAATTTCTCCGCACCGAATCGTCTGGTCGGCTTGCAACGCGTTGGTGGGACGAAGGTTTTATAACTCGACGTTTGTCTGGAAGACTTGGGAACCGAGAGGGCCAAAGCCCAACAGTGAATGTGTGCCCACGGTCTGTTCCCTGTCCTCTCCGTTCGTTCCCATTGAAAGGCGTCGGGGATTCTTGTTTGTGGGACGATGGATCCCGAACAAGGGCCTCGATGACCTGATCGAAGCCTACGCCCGTGCGCGGCTGGACCGTGCCGCATGGCCATTGACGATCCTGGGGGACGGGCCGCTTCGTGGTCAAATCCTTGACCGAGTATCGGTTCTGGGGTTGCAGTCGAGCGTGCGATCACCCGGATTTGTTGACGGCGCGGAGAAGGAACGGCAAATTGCATCGTGCAAATGGCTCGTCGCGGCGGCAAACACCAAAGAGGACATGGGCCTGACGCCGATCGAAGCTCGTGCGGCAAGAACCGGAGTGATCGTCAGCCGTGATGGCGGACTGCCCGAATCGGGTGGACCGGCGGCACTGATCGTGCCGCCCGGAAACGTTCAGGAATTGGCAAACGTCTTGGAACAGGCCGCAGCGATGGGGGAGACAGAGTACGTTCGTCGTTGCGACCAGGGCTTCGACTCTCTCGCCGACTATCTCAAGCCAATGACACACTACACGCGCACTTATGAACGGCTCCTCTCTGTCCAACCGATGCGCCATGTTGTGGCCGTGTCGAGCGAGGGGGCAAGCCCGCGTCTCGACAAGATCGACTGATGCGTTTCAATGAAACTCTTTGAACCGTCCAAGCCGGCATCGGATCATGCACGTCGCCCTCGGGTAGCGCCGTCGTATCATTTGACTCAAGACGCCACTGCGAGCTAGCTATGATTCTTCTTGCTCATCCAACTGGAAACAACTTTTTCCGCGAAGCGGCCATGGCTTTCTTCGACGCCCATTGTCTGGCGGAGTTGCATCTGGGGATTGCGGCTTGCGGAGGAAATTCTTTTGCCCGTCTGGCTGCTCTTCCTGGTGTGTCTGAGATCCGGCGACGAACGTATGACGCGCGACTGCGCGAGTTCCTGCATTTACACCCTTGGCGAGAGACGGCTCGGTTGCTTGCCGAGCGATTTGGCGGCGACATCTTTCTGACGCAGGAGTCAGGCCTGTTTTGCGTTGATGCGGTCTATCGTTCGTTTGACAAGGCTGTCGCCCGACGGGTCGCGTCGGATGCGAATCGTTTTGCGGCAGTCTATTGTTACGAAGCGGCCGCGTTGAACACGTTTCGGGCCGCCAAGCAATACGGATTGCGATGTATCTACGACCTTCCCATCGCCCACTGGCGGACTTCCAAAACGTTGCTGACCGAGGAAGCCGAACGTCTGCCTGAATGGGAAAAGACATTGGTCGGCAACCGCGATTCCCAGGCGATGTGTGACCGTAAGGATGCAGAACTGGAACTGGCCGATGCCGTCGTTTGCCCGAGTGAATTCGTGAAAGATTCGCTGCGTCACAATATCTCAGCTGCGAAGCCGGTGCATGTGATTCCGTTCGGAAGCCCAATCGTTGATCGAGAGATCGGTGGGGCAGAGTGCAGGGGCGGGATTCGAGAACAGACTCGGCCCCTGAAGGTCCTGTTCGCCGGGGGGATGACCCAGCGGAAGGGCTTGGCCGATCTGTTCAAAGCAATGCAACTGCTCGACCCCAAGCGATTTGAACTCCATGTGATGGGCAGCCCAATCGCCGGCCTTGAATTCTACTATAAACAATACCCCGCGTTCATTTATCATGCGACCAGGCCACATCACCAGGTGTTGCAATTGATGCGATCCATGGACGTTTTCGTGCTGCCGTCGATCGTCGAGGGACGGGCCCAGGTTCAGCAGGAAGCGCTCGCCTGCGGGTTACCGATTATCGTCACAAGAAATGCCGGAGCGGAAGATCTGGTCGAGGATGGTCGCGCCGGATTCTTGGTGCCATTCCGCTCTCCGGAAGCCATTGCATCCAAGTTAGAAACACTGGAAAGAGATCGGGACTTGTTGTTTGCGATGTCTCAATCCGCGGTCGTCAAGGCGGCGGAAGTCAGTTGGAAGAGTTATCGAGAGCAGCTTGTCGCCGCGGTCCAGGATTGCACCGACTTGGCCGCTGAGGTTTCGCAGGTCTCGTGAATTTTGCTCATCGGCCTTGCGGCCTCGCCGGGATGGATGACAGTCGTGTCGTCTGCGATGGTTGAAGGTTCTGTGAATCACGGCGAACGCCCACGCGTTGCGAGTCAAGCGGATCCGTTCCGATTGATTCGGATGGGGATTTGGTTGTATCTGTTTTTATGGCTGATCGAAGGCGGATTGCGGCGCTGGTTTTTACCCGGATTGGCGACACCGCTACTGGTCGTTCGCGACCCGGTCGCCTTGGCGATCTATTGGCTCGCACTGAAACAGGGCGTTTGGCCCAGAAACATTTTGGTGACTGCGATGTTGTTTCTCGCACCGCTGAGTTGGATGCTGGCGACGACGGTCGGGCATGGGAATCTGGTGATTGCAACCTATGGCGTTCGCTGTGATTTTCTACACGTGCCGTTGATCTTTATTATCGCGCGAGTGATGCGCCGCAAAGACCTTGATGGACTCTGCAAGGTAGCACTTTGGATCTCGATACCGTACACACTGCTTTTGATTCTCCAATTCTATTCGCCGCAAAGCGCTTGGGTAAATCGCGGGTTGGGTGGAAGCACCGGCGGCGCGGGTTTTTCCGGAGCGCTCGGAAAGTTTCGGCCCCCAGGCACGTTCAGTTTCATCACTGGTCCCGCTCAGCTTTATCCGATGTTCTGCGCTGCTTGGTTCTATCTGCTTTGTCGTCGGAAACTGTCGTTCGCGCTGATGGGACTCGCCGGCGGCGCAATCTTGTTGGCCATTCCGTTTTCGATCAGCCGTTCACTGCTGTTTGGGGAACTGTTGGTTGCGAGCGCGGGGTGTGCCGCTTTGGTGGCCGGTGGTTCACTGACACCACAACTTCTCGGGCGGGCGGCAATCGGGGGTGTCATTGCACTGGCCATCGTCGTCCTTACACCGGGAACCTCAGAAGCCTTCGCGGCGTTTGGCGTGCGTTGGAAGAGTGCGACAACGCAGCATGGCGGGATGGAGCATGCGATTCTTGGTCGTGTCCTTGGCGGGATCATTGAACCCTTTTCCACCGTCGGGACGATCGGATCGGGAACCGGGATTTCGACCCAAGCAGGGCAGAAATTGTTGACCGGAGAGCGAGGATTTGGTGAATCGGAAGGGGAGTGGGGACGGATCCTGGCCGAGGGAGGGGTTCTGTTGGGCTTTCCCATACTCGGATTCCGAATGTTGCTGCTTGCCTTCATTTGTTGGCGCACTTGCCGAGCCATGTTGAGAGCTCAGTTCGAAGCGTTGCCGATGCTGGTGCCGGCGGCCCAGTTCTTGCTGCTGGGACAGTGGGGACAAACAACTTCGCTGGGGTCGTCCATTATCGCATGTGGCATTTGCTTGGCATCCACCAAGAACATTCGTCAAAGCATCAACCCGGTCTGCATGCCGAAGAGTAGGCATCGCCGTACTTTGGTGTTCCCGGTCGACCATGCATCCGAACTCATTTCGCGCCAGGTGAATGGTTTGGTCAAACCCACGGAGGGCAGATGAATCTCCCGGCCATCGATGTTCTACGTGGGTTGGCCGCGCTGGGAGTGGTTTGGTATCACTCGCGCGTCGATCTGTGGGTCGGCTTTCGCCAAATCCAGAGTGATCCGGATGCCTATTCGGTATTGGACCGCGGGTTGAGTTGGGCGTCGCTGCCCGTCTCGCAACTGGGTTCGTTGGTGATGCTGTTTTTCGTGCTCAGTGGATTTTGCATCCACCTTCCTCAAGCCGGGAAGGGGCGCATGGTGGACTGGTCACCCTACGTCATCCGACGATTTTTGAGGATCTATCCGGCGTATCTGGTAACGCTCCTTTTTTGTTTCATCGCCACGACCGCACTCAATCGTTGGTTTGAAAGCGGCGTGCCGTTCAACGCAAGCGATTTCTGGGGCTTGGCAATGTTACAGAACTGGTTTGCCGGTGGCATCCAGGTCGCGTTGAATCCATCACTGTGGTCCATTCCGGTGGAGGCCGAGTTGTATGTCGTTTATCCACTGCTGCTTTTGATCTACATCAAATGCGGCATGCAGTCCTGCCTCGTCTTTACGCTGGCGTGTACGTCAGTCGGTTGGATCCTGCATTTTCAAGGACTCGCCGTCGCAACGGGAACATTTTTCAAGTATGCGATCATTTGGAATAGCGGAGCATGGCTCGCCGAGCAATATGTTCGCGGCGTCTTGCCGACATGGACGAAGTGGCACACGGGACTCATGTTAATTTCGGGCATCGTGACGCCGATCTTGGGATTGGCCGGCGTGGATCACTTTTACCTTGACTACGGCTGGGGTCTGAGTGCCTTGCTGGTACTTTGGTGGCTGATCACCGACGGGGCGACTTGGCTGCCTTCGGATGCGGGATGGTTGAAACCTTTGACGGCGTTGGGAACGATTTCCTATTCGTTGTACCTGATTCACTTTCCGCTATTCAAAGTGTTCGGGGCGATGTGGGTCGAGACCTACGGCACGAAACCGACGAGTTTCTTCGCGCCGACTCTCGCAACGTTCGCTGTCATTCCCTTTGCCTGGTGTTTTTTCAAAGTCTTTGAATTGCCGAGCCACGTCTGGGCACGGCGACTCGCCAAACGTCGGGCGACACGTCTCCACGTTCCAGAAAACCAGAATCCCCTTTCTGGAAACAATCTGATCGAGACCGTTGGCATGCACCCGTTCGATGAGAAAGCAGATCCGAAAAGCCGACCGTTGGGGCGGGGCTAATCAATTTCCGTGACACCGCTGGTGAATCAAGTCTTGGGGAACAAGTGAGGCAAAAGGAAGAGATGAATATCGTTTTTTTGACGCACCCGGACTGGATGCAATCGTCAAGCATGCCACGTCTGGCAAGAATGTTCGGCGAAGGGATGAAGTCCAAGGGGCATCGCGTGAGCTACTGGACGTCGAAACCCTGTTTGGGACGTTTTGCGAAGCGATCCGGATCGCTTCGCAAATGGCTGGGGTATCTCGACCAGTATCTCATCTACCCTTGGTCGCTCGCGAAGAATGTTCGAAACCAACCCGATGGGACGGTGTTTGTCGTCACCGATCAGGCTCTGGGCATTTGGGTACCGAAAATCACGCACCGGCCGCATGTGATTCATTGCAATGATTTTTTGGCCTTGCGATCGGCTCTCGATCAGTTCCCTGAGAATCCGACGAAATGGTCGGGAAAAGTCTATCAGCACTTCATCCGTCGCGGTTTCTCGAGAGGCTCGCATTTCGTGAGTATTTCCAATGCGACCAACCGGGACCTCCAACGCTTGACACTCAGACCCCCGCTGTCGGCCGAGGCGGTCCATTTGGGATTGAATGGTGACTTTCGGGTGCTAGACGACCGGACGAGCAAGGAAATCTTGAAGTCCAAACTGCGGGGTGAAGAAGCGACCGGGTTTCTGCTACATGTCGGCGGCAGCCAGTGGTACAAAAACCGCGGCGGTGTGATCGCGTTGTACCGAGCTTGGGCAAGTCGCACCGAACGCCCCATGCCTTTGTGGATGGTCGGCACCGAGCCGGAGGAATCGTTGCGAGTCGCGGCTCGGGACATTCCCAACGGCGGGACGGTGCGATTCCTGGCGGGATGTTCCAACGAGGAAGTGATCGCCGCTTACAATCTTGCCTCGCTTTTCCTGTTTCCCAGTCTCGAAGAAGGATTCGGTTGGCCGATTGCCGAGGCGTTGGCCTGCGGCACACTTGTGTTGACAACCGACGCGGCACCGATGACCGAAGTCGGGGGTGACGCGGCGAGCTACTTCAGACGCTGGTCAGCGGTGGACAAAACTTGGGCCTCCGATGGCGCCGAACTGATCGACTCATTGCTCAGCCTTTCCCAACGGGAGCGTGAGAAACGTGTCCAACGCGGACTGGAACACGCGGGCAAGTTTACGACCAAGACCGCGTTGGATGCGTACGAGGAGATTTATGAACGGGTCGTGAAGTCCTGGTCGGTTGAAACGGAGGCGATTCGATGAAGATCCTTCAAGTCGTTTCATCAATGGATCCCAAGACCGGTGGAGTCTGCCAGGGGATTCGAAACACGCTGCCGGCGACCGAATCGATGGGTTGCCACAGTGACGTGGTCTGCCTTGACGAGAGTGATGCAACCTACGAGATGGCGGACTCGTTTCGTATCTTCCGTCTCGGATCAAGACGCGGGCCTTGGTCGTACTCGCGACATCTTCACCGCTGGTTGATCGAGTCCCTGCCGAAGTACGATGCCGTCGTCACCAATGGTCTCTGGCTCTACCATTCCTTTGCCGTGACGCGTGCGGTGGCGAGGTTGAAGCGAACACCGTCAGCCAAGGTGCCACGTGTTTTCGTGATGCCGCACGGGATGCTCGACCCATGGTTTCAGCGTGCACGGTCTCGACGGTTCAAGGCGTATCGCAATTGGGTGTATTGGAAGGCGATTGAGAACCGAGTCATTTCGCAGGCCGACGGGATGCTGTTTACTTGCCAACGCGAACTGGAGTTGGCACGCGAAGCTTTTCGCCCCTATCGACCCAAACGCGAGATCAACATCGGCTATGGCGTCCCCTCGCCGCCGGCAAAGGATGACCGGATGGACGCCGCGTTTCGACAAGCGTGCCCGGCGCTAGAGAACCAGCCTTATCTATTGTTCCTTAGTCGAATCCATCCCAAAAAAGGAGTGGATCTGCTTCTCCAGGCGTACGCGAAAGTGGCCGCCGACGAATCGGCCCGACGTTCTCTGCCGAGTCTGGTGATTGCCGGTCCGAATGATTCGGCCTACGCCATGGAGATGCGGCAACTCGCGGAGAAACTCGGTCTGTGCAGCTCGGGCGACGGCAGCGATTCACGCGACAGGGGTGTTTTTTTTCCCGGAATGCTTCGCGGTGATGCCAAGTGGGGCGCGTTCTACGGATGTGAAGCATTCGTCTTACCGAGCCACCAAGAAAATTTCGGCATCGCCGTTGTGGAAGCCTTGGCGTGCGGGAAACCGGTTTTGGTGTCCGACCAAGTCAATATTTGGAAAGAGATTTCAGATTCGAACGCCGGTATCGCAAGACCCGATTCGCTGGACGGAACACGGCAGTTGCTGGAGGCCTGGTTGGACCGAAACTCCCATCCGCCGAAGATGATGGTGGAAGACTGTCTTTCCTGCTTCGGGCGATTCTTTTCACCACAGACTGCGGCACACAATCTCGTCCGAGCACTCGCAATTTAGCTGGACGGCGCCCCCTTCGCTCTCCATCGGCGACCGCACCACGGAATGTTTCCGATGTGCCACGTATTGCAACGAACAGACGCAGAGAAAAGTACATGAAAGTCGGATTGCTCACGTTTCACTTTAGCAACAACTATGGCGCATTACTCCAGGCGTATGCGTTGCGCACATGGTTGTCGGGTGAAGGAGTCGATGCGGAGTTTATCAATTACCACCCGCGCTACGTCGAAGAGGGAAAGTTCGCCATTGAACTGAGCGCAAACGGGATCCGAACGAATTTGAAATCGCTGTTTCTTCAGTACTCAAAGCTACGTTCTCATTTGTTTCACCGCAACGCTCTCGCCGCGTTGGAAGAATTCAGGGCCACTCAACTTGGTATCGGCGGCCCGACCTGGCGATCTCGGGCGGAACTGGAATCGGCCGAATTGGAATATGACCTTCTCGTCTGCGGGAGCGACCAGATTTGGAATCCGTCGCCGCAATTCGGATTGGACCCCGTCTACTTCCTCGATTTTGTCGCGAAATCAAAGCGTCGGATTTCCTATGCCGCAAGTTTCGGATCGAATGAACTGTCGCCGGCCTTTCATGCCGACCTGTCGGGCTATCTCGGTCGATTGGACGCGATCTCGATCCGGGAACGGGGCGGCGCGAAGTTTGCGGAGTCTCTGATCGGATCACCGGTGCCCTGTCTTCCCGACCCCACGTTTCTGATCAGCGACTACTCGGCCCTGATCGACGACAACACGATCGTCGCATCTCGTGCAATCTTTTCCTATGTCCTTCGATCTGGAGCGGGGTTTTCGAGACTGGCGGACGAGTTGAAGAAGACGCTCAATGCGAAAGTGATCAGCGGTTATAACCCGTTGCGGCGATGGAGAGAGATCGGCATTCCTGTGTCGGGCGGCCCGATCGCTTGGTTGTCGAATCTCTACGCGTCGAAGTTGGTGCTCACCAACTCATTTCACGCGACGGTATTCAGCATCCTCTTTCGTCGTTCCTTCATCGCAGTCAAGTTGCCCGGGGCGCGATCAAAGCTGAGCGTTCGGCTTGAAAACCTGCTCCGATCCGTCGGGCTTGAGGAGCGTTTGATCGATGCGAATGACATTGAATCCGCCAACAGGTTGGCGAAGGAGTCGATCGATTGGTCGTCAGCAAATCATGCGATCGCTCGATTGCGGGCGGAAGGTCGAAGCTTTCTTCTCGAGAATATCTCGGCATGCCGATTCAGCGACGGATCGTTCGTCCGTGCTTAGACGACCGTGAATCATCCCGATCGACAAATCTCACCACAGGCACCACGATTGATTGCGCTCAAGAACCGTTCATCCAGGACAAGTGAAAGTGAATTTCGTCAGTGGAAATACGTCGATCAATTGTCTCGGCGCGAAAGGATGCTCAGGCTGGCATGGGCGATGATCTGGTTCATCGCTTTTCGGAGCACCCCGCGTTGGATCCTACACGGTTGGCGAAGGACACTGTTGAGGGCCTTTGGGGCAACAATCGGGGAAGGATGCAAAATCGCGCCCTCCTGCAAGATTTGGGCACCGTGGAATTTGTCGATGGGTGACTACTCGGTGCTCGGCGACCAAGTCGACTGCTATTGCATGAACCGCATCACAATTGGCTCGAAAGTCGCGGTCAGTCAACGCGCGTTTCTGTGCACCGGTACGCATGAGGTCACGAGCTTGCGGCGGCCACTGACGACCGCACCGATCTGCCTTGCAGATCATGTTTGGGTGGCGGCCCAAGCGTTCGTCGGACCGGGTGTCACGATCGGTGAAGGCGCCGTCGTGGGAGCTTGTGCTTGCGTCGTCAGGAATGTCAATCCATGGGAAATCGTGGGTGGGAACCCTGCGGTTCGATTGAAAGATCGTGTGATATTGGAATCCCATCCCGCAGGAGCAGATGTGTCATGAAGTGGATCGTGCACCGCCTTCGGGCACTGGCATCGTTACTGTTGCTGCCGGGCGAGCTTTTTGGAGACTGGCTGCATTGCCTGCGGTGGGGAAAAGGCAGCCCTTTTTCGCCGTCCCAGCCGAGTCTCTACTACGACATCGTTCTGTTGGCACACACGGTTGAGAAGGGACTCAGCTTGACCGACACTCGGGCGTCGTTCGGTCAGCAGAAAATTGCGGCGGTCCTCGATTTGTGTGATCAATACGATTGGAGCGGTCCGAGTTTCCCTCTGCAAATGGCGTATGGAGCGTTAAGCGAGTACAGAGAGTTTCATTCCGAGAGAAACATCGACCTGGGCGAAATCGGCTCGAAAATATCGAAATTTATCGAACGCGCCGAAGGTCAGGGCATCGAACCCAAGGGCGGAACCGTCACGCCTCGAACTCAGATCGACGGTCTATCGCCCTCTGATTTTCTCTGCTCTCGTTGGAGTTGCCGCGACTTCACGCCGGCGACGGTTCCGAGGGAAGACGTCGAAAGGATCGTAAAATGCGCGCAGTCCGCGCCCTCCCAATGCAACCGTCAATCCGTGCGCGTCCACGTTTATCAGGGCAAACATCTGATTGAAGAACTGTTGCGACTGCAGGGAGGTTCCGGCGGATTTTCACAGCGGGTCAGCAACCTGTTTGTGGTGACCTCTGAAACGTTTGCCTGGAGCGGTGCGAAACCACGGCATCAGCCCTACGTCGACGGAGGCATCTTCGCCATGCAATTGGGTATGTCCTGCATCTCCCATTGCTACGGATGTTGTTTCCTGAATTTGGCCGTAACCAATCGACACGAAAAGCAAATCAAACAGGCCGCGGGAATCTCTCAGGCTGAGAAACTCATTCTCATGATGGCATTCGGTGTACCAAATGCACGCGATCGGGGAGCCGCTCGGTCCGAAAGGCTGCCCGTCACGCAAGTGCTCACGTTTCATGATCCAGTCGGGTGAATGAATTGACGAAGAAAAACATCACGGTCGTGATTCTCACTAAGAATGAAGCGAATCACCTGCGACGCGCGCTGGACTCCATCCAAGCGATCTCAGACGAGGTCTTTGTCATCGATTCCTACTCGACCGATGACACCGTCAAAATCGCAGAAGACTTCGGTGCGGTGGTCCTGCAGAACAAATTCATCAATCAAGCGAAGCAGTTTCAGTGGGCGATGGATCATGCGAACATCACATCACAATGGGTTCTGCGTCTCGATGCGGACGAGATCATCGAACCAGATCTGCAGGATGAAATTCTGCGACGAGTGCCGGCACTGGCACAAGACGTCGTCGGTGTGAACTTTAAACGCAAACACATTTTCATGGGCCGATGGGTTCGTCATGGCGGCCGCTATCCGCTCGTCATGACGCGTTTGTTCCGTCGCGGGCACGGCCATGTCGAAGATCGCTGGATGGATGAGCATCTGGTGGTTTCCGGCGGCCGCACCGTCCTGTTGGAAGGCGGTTTCGCCGACCACAATCTGAACGATCTGAGCTATTTCACCGATAAACACAACAAATACGCGACCCGCGAGGCGGTTCAGGTCCTCGGCGACCGGTTGGGATTGTTGGGGACACAGTCCGGCGTGACGCGTCAAAACTCCTCATTTCAAGCGTCAGCAAAACGTGTGATCAAAGAACGTGTCTACAACCGTATTCCTTTCACGATCAGTGCGTTGGCATACTTCCTGTATCGCTACATCATCCAATTCGGTTTTCTCGACGGACGATCCGGTTTGGTGTACCACTTTCTGCAAGGTTATTGGTACCGCTTCCTTGTCGGGGCCAAGTTGATGGAACTTGAGAGGGCGGTTGCCCATCTGGACGACAGGAATGAAATTTTGCAAGAGCTTTCCAGACTGACTGGGCTGGATCTTGGCACAGACTTCGAGTCGTCTGAATGCTCACCGTCGAGTCGCTCGGAAGAGCGTGACGCCCGCGAAGCCACTCTATCGTCGCAGGCAACGCTGTGATCGATACCCGTCCCGTCCTCAAACGGATTTTCCTTCGATGATTAAGTACATGTCCTACCAAGACGCGATCTACGCTTCCTATCGGTCTGCATTCAAAGGCGATGCCGACGCCAATGCCTTGGCGTTCAATGCCGATAAACTGCAACCCGTGATTGAACCTTGGGTGACGCCACTGTCGCGCGACTCCGTCGTGATGGACCTCGGATGCGGAGCCGGAGAACTCCTCTTGGCATTTCGCAATCTCGGCTTTCGCAATCTGTGCGGATGCGACTTGAGCGAGGAGCAAGTGGCGTTGGCAAGGACGATCACGTCCCAAGTTGCGACGGAGAATCTTTTTGATTTTCTGAATGACCGAGAGGACCACAGTGTCGACGTGGTCACCCTGTTTGACGTGTTTGAACACCTGACGCGGCAAGAAACATTCGACCTTCTCGGGATCATCGGACGAAAATTGCGACCCGGTGGGCTGGTGATCGGACACGTTCCCAATGGATTGTCCCCCTTCGCAGGCCACGTGTTCTACGGCGACCCGACACACCAGTGGTGTCCGACGCCTTCGGCGATGCGAACCATGCTCTCGGTAACTCGGTTTGTCGATTTTGCGGCCGCAGAGCATCTCGGAAACTCGAAGAGCATTCAAGGACGTATGCGTTCGTTGGCGTGGAAATTTCAGCGTTTCATTTTCGCAACCGCCAATCTGGTCGAAACCGGGTGTCGTGGTGAAGGGATTTGGACTCGGAATTTTGCCTTCAAGGCGACGACCCCGGGCAATTGAGGTCGTGCGGTTTCAGCGTTCGCGTCCTCGGGAACGCTCAGAGCTTCACGTCCGCTGTCCTGTTTGGGGCGAACTCAGACTGCGATGGCGAAGGTTCAATCGTGACCCAACGCGTAGCGATCATCTTGGTTGGACACGCAGCAACGCAACCGGTGAGTGAGTAAACTCGTGAAAATCCTCTTGCATGGTTTGAACTACAGTCCCGAAGAAATCGGGATCGGTAAATATTCAGGGGAAATGGTACAGGAGCTTGCTCAAGGCGGCCACGACGTGGTGGTCGTGACAACACCTCCGTATTATCCCCACTGGAAAATTTTCGACGGCTTCCGAGGGTCGGTCTATTCCCGGGAGGTGACTGAATCAGACGCGGGTCGAGGGCGTGTCGAGGTGATTCGATGTCCGTTGTGGGTACCCCAGACGATAACGGGGATAAGTCGCGTGATTCATTTGGCGTCCTTCGGATTGTCGAGCATTCCGGCATTGCTTTGGACCGCAATCCGGTTTCAGCCGGACGTCGTGATGACCGTCGAACCGGCCGCTTTTTGTATGCCGACGACCTGGATGGCCGCAAGGGTTTGCGGGGCCAAGGCCTGGTTGCATGTGCAGGATTTTGAAATCGATGCGGCGTTCGAATTGGGTATTTTGAAACAGCCGCGATTGAAGCGATTGGTCTTGGCGGTGGAAGCGTTTCTAATGCGGCGCTTCGACCGTGTCTCAAGTATCTCGCCCAATATGCTGATGAAACTCATTCACAAAGGTGTCGCCGAAGAGCGTGTCGTGTCGTTTCCCAACTGGGTCGACTGCGAGGTCATGAGACCGATCGACGCGAGTCCTGAATTGCGAGCGAAGTTTGGCATCCCGGCGGATCGATGTGTGGCGTTGTATGCGGGGAACATCGGTGCAAAGCAGGGGCTGGAGATCGTCATCGATGCCGCCCGCAATTGCCTGGATCGTTCAGAGTTGCACTTCGTCATCTGCGGCCGCGGAGCGGCGCACGAGAAACTGGTGGACTCTGCGCGAGGCTTGTCGAACGTGCAATTCCTGCCGCTGCAGCCGATGGAATGTTTCAACGACTTGATGAACTGTGCGGATATCCATTTGTTGCCCCAACGCGCCGATGCGGCAGATTTGGTGATGCCGTCCAAACTGACCGGTATGCTGGCGACGGGGCGGCCGATTGTTGCTTGCGCATCGAAAGCGACACAGATTGCTGATGTCGTCGAGGGGCACGGGATCGTTGTTCCACCGGCGGACGCGGCGGCGTTCGAAGACGCCATGGTGCGATTGGCCGGCGACACGCTGCTCCGCGAATTCATGGGCGCGGCGGCACGCACCTACGCGGTGGAGCGTTTAGGCCGACGATCGATTCTCGCTCAGTTCCTAAGCGACTTGAACGAGCTATGCGCGACCGATGTTGCGCCGGTGCGGGTGTCCAGTACTGATTCACCCACCGCTGGCGTCAGGGTCGACCCAGTCCTGATCGACGCCGCGGAACCGATTCGGCCCCCCAAGAGCGATTCGGATTCTTCGGCGGGGAGGGTGTCAGATGATTCCTTTGCGATAGGCCCGCATGCGATAGGCCCGCATGCGACAGGACGTTGAGCGTTGAAATCAGAACGAAACGTTGAGATTGGTGTGGGTACTTTCAAGCGAGACAACAAGGTTCTTTGGCGGTTTTGTATGGTTAGCGGTTGGATTGTGATGACGGCATCGACTGCCGCTTACGCGATCTTGAAACCCGGGACGACTGCGGCTGACTTGACATTTCTACCGAACCCGGTCGTCGGTTGGCTGGACGAGAATTTCAATTTTCGCACGTTTGTGATGACGCTCGGCGTGTGTCTTGTGCCGGCATTCTTGCTGGCTTCTGGTGAGTCGGATAACGTCCGACGTCGATTGCTTTCCGTGGCCTTGATCGTGTTGGTCAGTCTGGAATTCATTCAGTTGTGGATCCCGACACGACGATTCGGTTGGGCCGATGTAGGGTATACGTTCGCAGGTGTTGCCGCGGCCGAAGTTTTGGTTCTGCTGGCCCGCCGGGTCGGTTCGGCGACTCCACCCGCATCGGGAAAGGGCTGTTCCGTCTAGCGATCTCAGCCACGACGGTGATGCCGGTCGAGGCGGATGGCGTAAGACGCGTTGGAGGGTTGCGGGCGTTGTGTTCAGTCGAGCGATTTGAGAAAACGCATTCCGAAGTTGCCGTAGTCTTGGCCGTCGACGTCGCCGTCCCCGTCGTAGTCCAACTGGGAATTGAAATTCGGATTCAGCGAATTTTGCAAGAACGTCAATCCGAAGCGTCCATAGTCCTGTCCGTCGACGTCCCGGTCGCCGTCGGTATCGCCGAAGAGTCGGAAAAAGTCATCGGTCGCCTCTGAACCAGTGTAGAAATAGTCTTCGGACATCGAGATTCCGCCCTGTCCGATTCCACCCTGCCCAATGACGTGGCTGGCGACAATCCGCAATTCATATTGGCCGTCGACCAAGGAAGTTGTCGAGGCACCGGGTCCCTGTCGCGGCGACGTGGATGCTCCCGCGAAGGTCAGTTTTGCCGAGGTTTTGTTCCCATTGTCGGCCGCGAGCACGTTGACTTGCCCCACCTGCGTCTGGGTCGACGTGTTCGTGAGGACGAATGCACTCGCCAGCTCGGCGTGCTCGACTAATTGATCGAAGTTCACAGTGACCTCGGTCACGAGACTGCGAGAGGCTGATTGGCCCACTTGGATCAAATCGACCTTCGGCGGTTGAGCGTAGACGGCGTCGGAATGCCATGCCAGCGCATACGTTTCGCCCGGGCCCGAATTGGCGACATCACGACGGAGCACTTGTAGTTCGTATCGCCCCGGTTGCAGATTGGTCACGTGCAGGTGTTCGACATTGTCGACCGTGCTTTCGGATCGCGCGACCGGTACCGAATCACGCAACAGAACGAGGTCAAGATTGTCCTGTGCGTCGTTGGGGTCGACGTAAAAATTGTCGGCGGCATCGATGCGCCCGTTTGAATTGACATCGTTCCAGAACGTATGTCGATCCCAGGTCAAGGTGACGTCGATTTCGCCGGCGCTCGTGGCGTGGCCGAGATCGTACGTTGCAACGCCTCCGCCGGAGTTAACCGTGCCGTTGATTTCACCAAAATCGTATCCGATCGGCGCCACCTTCCCTGGGAGCTGCTGCCCGGATGAGTACATGTCGTGAACGCGTGACAGGTTGAGGACGCCGGTGCCTTGCTGGTTGTCCAGTGGTTGCGTGACGGTATTGCTCCACGGTGAACCGTCGGCGTCGAGCGTTTTAGTTCCCGAATTCATCACGATCGCTTTGATCAGTCGGTGATCGGTGGTCAACTGGTTCCGTTTTCCGTAGTCGAGCATCTGCGCCACGGCTCCTGTGACAAACGGGGTGGCGAAACTGGTGCCGCCAAATCCGCCACCGGCAAGGCGTCCGTCGCGCCAGTCGGCCCGTGTGGAAACGACATCGACGGCCGCATTGCCGATCAAATCGGGCTTGCTGCGTCCATCGAGCGTCGGGCCGTAATCTTGTTGACTCCACGCCCGGTCCAGGGTCTCTCGGAGTCCGCCAACGGTGATCACGTTTCGAGACGATCCCGGCGCGGTCGGACGAGGATGACTGCCCAGTTGATTGACGGCCGGGACGGCGACGATGTCCAGTCCGTAGCTGAGGTAGTCGACCAGCAGATTCGTCTTGGAGGTTTCCCCAAGATACGAATCGGTTGCCGAACCCGCCCACCACGACCAACTCATGTTGATCACCTCGGCTCCATGTTCGACCAGGAACCCCGCAGCGTCGAAGACATCTTGCACGCTCAAGCCGGGAATTTGGGCCCGATTGATGAATTCAGCGGTGACAAATCGGGCGTCCGGGGCCAAGCCCGTCACGTCACCATCGTTTTCACCGCGCGCCATGACGATTCCCATGACGGCTGTGGCATGGTTTGCATTGACCGGGCTGTCCCCGGGCCCGTCGGTGTTTTGCGAGGACGCGACTAATCGTTCCCTGCCCAAAGAATCCACTCCGGTGAACCAAGGGTGGTTGAAATCGAAGGCGTCGTCCATCGTGCCCACAATGACATCGGTACCGTCGCCAAGCAGGTTGCGGCCCTGTTCAGCATCCACCAACGACCATTCGTGCGTGATGTCACCCCCGACCGAAAAATTGACGGTAATCGAATTGTCGGCTTCGTTCGATTCGTCCACCGTACCGTCGACATCCAGAGTCACTGTGATGCTGTAAGTCCCCGCCTTGTGCATCACCCAGGCTCCCCAAACGTGGTGCCACGTCGTCCGGCCACCCAAACCGGATCCCCAGGTGATCGGCGGGGCGACATGCTGCGGATTGTTGTTGACCGTGCGGCCGACGGAATAGGCGTCGCTGAGCGGATTGTCGTACGTAAACTCCACACGGACAAAAAAAGGTTCACCGGCTTGCGGCACAATCACATTGTTGTTTCCATCGACGGGGTGGGCCGCAGTCGGAAAAAGATTGGCCGTTGAAGCATTTTCCGGATCAAACGACGCGTTGGACATCACTTCAGCGGCGTCAGAGAATGACGGAGCCGAGCTGACCAACGGGGGGCCGGTGGTGACGAAAGGGCCGCCGAATCCCGTTCCTCCGAGATCGTCGGGATGCCAATTGTCCCCGCCATCGGCGGCAAGCAGGCAACGGGGCTCAAGTTGTTCGAAAAGCTTTCGTCTGGACCGTTTGTGTTGCAGGCATCGAGGCATTCGTCGAGGAGCGGATCTTCGTTGTCGGAAATCAGGAAGTGCCATTGGGGGGTCCATGGAAACGTAGACGGCGAATCGGCAGGTGGGGAGACGGGACAGGCAAGGCAGACTGACACCGAGAGCGATCGGTACGCCTCTCAATACACCAGACAAGATCCGCGTTCCGTTCGGGCGCTCAGGCAGGGGGATTTCTTTGAAGCGATCGGGAGAGCAGTAGAGTTCGATCGGCTTCGCACCGCGGCACTGTACCACAACACAGGTTCGGGGCGCGAGAAAGGCCTCGATCGATCACCTGGCTCGCCACGGTCGTTTTGGACAACGCACCGAGCCCGGCATCATCAGAGAGACGTGCGCCGTCGGTGCCAAGCTGAACAACGGTGCGTTGGTCAAAAAACGGGCGCAGTGCACGGTGACGAATCGGTGTCCGACATTTTTTGACCAACCCATTTTTTGACCCATAATCGGGGCCTGACGTGCAAGCGGTGACGGATCATCTGTCATGATGCACCGTTGTCCGTCCCGAAACTCAACGTTTTCGATCTCCATTGCCGATGATATCGATCAGCCTATCGCTCCGTTCAAAGCCATCCTCGCCACCGCTCGTTCGTTGGTGGTTGGTCGCCTGCGCCGCGCTGGCGATGCTCCAGTCCGTAGGCAATGCGATCGCGCAGTCGCCCACTCCGGTCGTCATGAACGCGGAGATGGCCGAGTCGTGGGCGAAGCTGGTTCTGAAGGGTGTCGACACAGAGTTTCCCAACAAGCTGTCACTGGTTTATCTGAGCAAGGATCAGATCAAAGCACCGCGTGAGCATTTCCCGGCATTCTACGGTTGCTACGACTGGCACAGCAGCGTACACGGGCATTGGGTGCTGGTTCGACTGTTGAAAGACGATCCGGGCATGGTATCGGCACCCCAGATACGCGAGGTGCTGTCGCGGCACCTGTCCGATGAAAACCTGAGCCAGGAGGCTGCGTTCTTTGCCCGGGACGAGCAGAAGACCTTTGAGCGGATGTATGGTTGGGCGTGGTTGTTTCGCTTGGTCATCGAGCTCGACGGCTGGGACGATGCGGATGCGAAACGCTGGCGGAACAATCTGCGCCCGTTGGAAGAAGTCTTGGCGCGACGCGTGAAGGACTATCTGCCAAAGTTGACGTTTCCGATTCGAACCGGCCAGCATACCGACACGGGATTCGCGTTGGGACAAATCTTGGATTATGCGCGTGCGATGGAGATGCCCGCGTTGCAGGCTTTGGTCATCGATCGAGCGAACGAGTACTTTGCCACCGACCTCGACTACCCCGTGCACTATGAACCCTCAGGTCATGATTTTTTCTCGTCGTGTTGGAACGAAGCCGATTTGATGCGCCGGGTGTTATCGCAACAAGCGTTCGAGGACTGGCTGGCTAAGTTTGTGCCCCGGCTGGCGACGCAACTGACCGATGGAACGATCGCGCCGGTTGCGGTCAGCGATGTGACGGATCCGAAAATCGTTCACTTGGCGGGATTGAATTTGAACCGCGCCTGGTGTCTGCGTTCGGTTGCGTCGGCGCTTCGCGACGACCATCCACTCAAACGCGTCTTGGTTGAGAACGCGGAGTCGCATCTCGCGGCGGGGTTGGCGTACATCAACAGTGGGCACTACGAGGGCGATCACTGGTTGGCGACGTTCGGGTTGTACGCGATCGCGGGCGTCGGGGTCGTCGATGGCGGGCAGTGATGCGACGGCAGTCAAGCCGCGAATCCGGTTTCGAGTCGGACCGGGGTTGCTGGTCACGGCGGCGTTCATCGGACCGGGAACCGTCGTCACGGCCAGCCGGGCGGGTGCCCAATTCGGATGCGAATTGCTGTGGACGATTCTGTTCGCAAGCTTCGGAACCATCGTGCTGCAATCGCTCGCGGCCCGATTGGGAATTTTGAGCGGCGCGGGTTTGGGGGAATCGATTCGGCAATCACTCTCACAGTCGCGATGGCTGCGTCCGGCGATCGTTTTGGTGATTGCGGCGATCGGTGTGGGAAACGCGGCCTATCAGACGGGAAATCTGACGGGGGCTGCGGCGGGCATCACTTCGGTGACCCATGGGGACGCCGTCGTTTGGCTGGTCATTCTGATCGCATTGACGTCGGGCGTGATCTGGCTGGGGCGTTACAAGATTTTGCACCGCGTCTTGGTCGTCTGGGTGATTCTACTGAGTGTTTCATTCCTGGTCGCCGGCGCGATCTCGATGCCGCCTGCGACGCAGATCTTGCGAGGCGTTTTCCTGCCGCGGCTCAACGCGGAGAACTTAACGATCGTGATCGCCCTGATCGGAACCACGATCGTGCCGTACAACCTGTTTCTGCATGCCAGCGGCGCCGCGGTCACTTGGCGGGGTGCTGATCCCGATCAAGCGATGGTGCAATCGGATTGGGACACCGGGCTATCGGTCGCGCTCGGCGGATTGGTGACGGCATCGATTTTGGTGACCGCAAGCACGGCTTTTCACCAGACCGGAACGGCTTGGACATCGATCGATCAAATCGCCCAGCAGCTTCAGCCCGCCCTGGGCCGAGGCGGCGGTATCGCGTTCGCACTGGGTTTGTTTGCGGCCGGGCTGACCAGCGCGGTCACGGCGCCGCTCGCGACCGCGTATGCAATCTGCGGTTCGCTGCAATGGGACGCGGATCCGTCGAGTCGACGTTTTCGGATGATCGCACTCGGCGTGGTGTTTGTCGGCGGGCTGGTTGCGATCTGGTTTGGCAAGAGTCCGGCACTGACGATCCAATTCGCACAGGTTGCCAACGGATTGTTGTTGCCGATTGTCGCCTGTTTTCTGTTAGGGGTTGTGGCCAAGCAAGGACGAACGACGGGAGAAACCGTTGGGCGGAGGCGGCAAGGTCTGGCTGCGCTCGTCGTGTGCGGCGTCGCCCTGTTGGGGATCTGGCGCGTCGTCGGTGTGTTTTGGTAAATGGTGTTGCGATTAAATGTGCCGAGTCCGAATGGAAATGTAATCTTCGTTGGTGTCTCGCTGCATAACGCAACCCCAATGCCTCCCGCTTTGACGCCATGCGGGGTGTTGCTTGTTAGCGGTAGGGCGCGAGCCCTCCGGTCTTTCACGGTGTTTTTGAAACGCGACCGGACGGCTCGCGCCGTTCCGCTAACACCTACGGCACCGACAAGGAGAGAAAACGAGGTTCCGGCCGGTGCAACTGGGGAACATTCCAAACTTTGGAACGGGATGAATCGTTAGTGTTGACCGTCGGTGGTGTGATGATGGTGATGGGAATGATCGGGCGTTGCGGTCGCTGCTGCGGAAAACGGGGCTGGCTTGTACGGCAGCGGCTCGTAGTCGGATCGGCCTTCGGTGATGCGGATGAACTGGTTCGCCTGCACATCCTCCAGAACTTGCGTCTTGCCTGTCGTGGGCCAATACACTTCCAGTCGCGTGATACGATTGGACTGTCCCAGTCCGATGTGTTGACGCAGCGGGTTGCCGCCAAAACTGCCGCCGCTGTTGACCCAACGATAGATCGAACGCTGCGTTGATCCGTCGCTGAGATCGACGCGGATGCGTGCCCCGATCGCGGCGGCGTTCGACTCGGTACCAACCAGTTTGACGACGATCCAGTGGTTGCCGAACCCCGGGTTTTCGAACAACGCGTTTCCATACGCGTCGCCGGCGAACCAGCCGCCGAGTTCATGCAACACGTCCTGGTCTCCGTCGTGATCCAAATCGGCGAACGCGATTCCGTGGCCTTTCTGTAGATGCCCGAACCCGCCCGCGGTGGTCACGTTGGAAAACGATTCGCCGGCGACGTTGCGAAACATCTGATTGGGGACCAGCGCTTCAAAGTCTGGAAAGCCGGTTCCGAGGTAAAAATCCAAGTAGCCATCATTGTCCAGGTCGCCAAAATTGGAGCCCATCGGTTGTGTCACCCGTTGCAAGTTTCTTTCCGCAGCGACTTCGGTGAATCCGCCCGCCCCGTCGCCTTGGTACAGACAATCCATTTCTGTTTGATGGGGAAGATCTAAAAAGTCGGCCGCGATCGGGTCAACGCTCTGTGAAAAGCTTGCGACATAGATGTCCAAGGCACCGTCGTTGTTGTAGTCCCAAAACCAAAGCGGAAAACTCGCGTTCGGCCCCGCGACGCCTAGTTCCGGAGCCACGTCAACGAAGCGGCCGTTTCCCAGGTTGCGAAAAAGCCGATTCGGACCGTCTAAATTGGAAACGTACAGATCGGGAAACCGGTCGCCATCGTAGTCGCCCCAACAGACGCCCTTGGTGAATCCCGGATCGGCAACGCCGGCGTCCGTGCCGATCTCAACAAAGGTCCCGTCAGCCCGGTTCTGGAAGAGCTGGTTGGGAAAACCTTCGTTGCCGACGTACAAGTCCAGATCGCCATCGTTGTCGTAGTCGGCCCACGAGGCGGTTTGCGTGGGGAAGTTGTGCTCGGCCAACCCGGCGTCAAACGTGACGTCGCGAAAGTGGCCGTTGCCGTCGTTGCGCAACAACGAGTTGGGGTGGCGACCGGACTCGCCCAACCAACCGCCGCGGAGGACCAACAGGTCGAGGTCTCCATCGTTATCAAAGTCTGCCTGCAGCAGGTTCAACCCACCGTAGATGCCCAGCAACCCGGCCTGTTCGGTTTGGTCGGAGAAGGTCCCGTTGCCATGGTGGTGGTACAAACGCAGTTGCCCGGCGGGACTCCAAGACGAGACGACGAGATCCAGAAGACCATCACCATCAAAATCGTCCGCGATCGCTCCGCCGGCCAGACTGAAGGTGTTCAGCCCCAGTTCCGGGGCGCGGTCCACAAAGCGTGGAAAGGTCTGTTCCGATTTAAATGCGTCCGGTGGAATCAGAAACGATTCGGGAACGTCATCGGGATAACGACCGATCGCCATGTAAGAAAGGTTCAACAACCATCGCGAGGGCAAGTGGTCCGGTCGAGTCTCAAGCACCCGGTTAAAGTAGGCGATCGCCCGGAGCGTTTCGTCTTGATGGACATGGACTCCATCCTCTCGGATCGGAAAGATGCAGCTTCCCGCGGTGTGGGCATCGATGCAGTTGTCGTTTTCCGCTTTTCGCAGGTGTGACACTCCGATGGAAAAGAACAGTTTGTCAAACACACTTTGCGGCACCTCGGCCTGGCGGAGCAGATTGAACGCCGCTTTCTGCTGTCGGATGCCCTTGGACGTCTGCCCCAAGAAGACGTTTTTGCTGCCGATTTCAAACAGCAACGCCCCCCGCATCGCATATGCGTGGTCCGGCTGGACGTCAAGCTGGTATTGCAAATCGACCAAGTCGGCGTCGCCGAGGAAGAAGTTTTGCGTGGGGATATCGGCTTTCATTTTTGCCAGGGTGTCGAGCATTCGATCATGCGAGTCTTGGGAAGCCAGATCCCCGCGATCGGATCCCGGAGAATCGTCCGATCGTGGCGAGTGGCAACCCGTCGAACAGATCAAGGCGAGGATCAACCCGGTCACAAGACGCCCATGCATGAGCGACAGCATCGACCGAGCCGCGTCCCAGGGAGATCGGCCCATGCGAGAATCGGTGCAAAGCGGTGTGGTCGTCCGGCGCATCGTCTGCTCCTCGTTTTGCATTGCGTTCACTTCTGTCCGCGTAGGAGACTGGTTGCCGCGTCGTCGCCTTGGACGACCAAATAGTGGGTGTTGGTTGCCAGGTTGCCGATCCGATCGACCGAGCCGTCTGGCCAGATGACGTGAACGTTGTTGACTTCATCGGACGATCCGACGCCGGCTCGCAAGATGCGTTCGTTGCTACACATGTAGCCATCGCCGGACAGGCACCACAACGATCGCTTTTTACCGTCATGCGAAAAACGAACGATCGCGCCGGTCGCATCTCGCGCACATTCCCGACCGATCAATCGAAAGGAGAGGTGACGGTTGGTCGTGGGCGTTTGGTTGATCAACAGTCGAGCATGTTCGCGCGTGTGGGTGATCATCACGTCATTGCGGTGGTCACCATTGATGTCTATGGTCCAGAGCGCTCGGCCGACGTGGGGGCGTGAAAAATAGTCTCCCCAATCGTCGTCGTCGAGTAACACAAACATGCCGTCGGTGCGGCGTTTGAAAATCTGGAACGGTTGCTCATAGGCATACTCTCCATCATCAAATTCACCAATATGACCGTTCGTGACCACGATTTCGTCGCTCCCGTCACCGTCCAAGTCGATCGCTTCGGTTCCAAAGCCGACCGTCGCCAGGGTCGGTTGCAGCAAGCCGACCTTGCCGGACCGGTCGCTCCAAAACCCCGGCGAGACTTGTTCGTAGTAAATGTTGTACTCATTGGCAAAACCGGTCACGTACAAGTCCAGATCGCCATCGCCGTCAAAATCACTGGCCGCAATTCCCATCGAAGCCTGGGGCCGGGAGGCGGCGTCGACGGCCACGCCGCGTGCGACCGCCGTTTGGTCCAGTCGCACGGGTGATCGCTCTGTTTGCGATTGGGCGGTATGCGATTGATCGATTTGCGCTGGAACGGTTTGCGTCAACAGTTCATTGGGCGACATGTCATTGGCAAAAAAAATCCCCAGCGTGTCCGGTATCAGCATGCCCGCAAGCACTCCCATCGTTCGGCCGGACGAGAGGGGATCGGTCAGGCGATCGGTGACTTCGGAAAAACGGCCGCAAGCATCTGCCAAGTAGAGACGGTTTGCTTGGGCGCGAAATCGAAGCGGATGACAGGTCCCCAGTTTGCCGGATTCGTTCGGGCAGGGCCGATCGGGGTCGCCGGCGGTCGAGCAATAATTTCCGGTCACCAAGTCAGAGATGCCGTCGCGGTTGATGTCCACGAACGCGGCACAGGTCGTCCACTCGGCGGTCGTTTCGTCGCTGAAAAGGTCATCACAATTGCTGAACGATCCGTCGCCGTTATTTCGCAACAGTCGATTGGCACCGAGGTTGGCAAAGAACAGATCGGGGAATCCGTCTTCGTTGAAATCGCCGACGCAACATCCCTGGCCGAAGTCGGTGTAGGCGATCCCGGCCGGCTTTGAGACCGGCAGCAGGCGGTCACCGTCGTTCCTCAGCAGTTCGTTAGGGTGCGAGTCGGATTGCAACATCTCTCCACCGGCCCCCATCACCACGACATCCGACCAGCCGTCAAGATCGTAGTCGATGGCGCCGCCGCCGACGCCCGTCGACCGCGTCAGCGCGCCGCGTCGATCGTCGTCTGGATCGCTGTCGGCCCCCAGCCCGGTCAGTCCCCAGCGACCGCTTTCATCACCCAGACGAATCGAAACACGCGGTGAATCGGTGGGGATGTTCGCGATTTGAGGATCGACGTCGATGTCGTCCGGCACTGGCGTTGTCACTGGCGTTGTCGCTGGCATCGGCAGATGTGACAGGTCGATGTCGAACTCGTGGTTCCAGGTCGTGGACTGCCAGCGTTGATCGCGCTTCAGTCGATCAACAATCTGTGTTCGTGTGCCGGCCAGATCTGCAACCGGTTCGTCGGCAAGCGTCGTGGCAACTGCGGCCCACGCTTCTGCTTCCCAGTTTCTCCCAAGACGGGAAAGCGATTTGGCGATCTCGACAGCGATCCGCTGGCTCTTGTGTTCGCTCCAAGTGAACGCGCTTAGATCTTTGCGCATCAGCAACAGGTTCTGCACACGCTGGTCGATCTGATTCAGTTGGGCCTCCGACACCGAATCAGAAGACTTGTCGGCCGAATTCTGAAGCACGCGCATCGAAGTTGCCAATTGAGCCCACGCGACGCTGCTGTTGGGATCTCGCCGCGTCGCTTCGTGAAACGCCCGCGCCGCGTGGGCGTGTTCGTTTCTGGATGTCCACCAGCTGCCCAGGGCGAGCCAGTAGTCAACCTGTTCCTTACAATGCTCCGACGTATGGGCGATCCAGGCCACCAATTCCGATTCAAGCTGTTGAGCCGCAAGGACATACCCAAGTAGGGCTTGGGCGGGCGCGAAATCAGGATGTCGGTCAAGGATCTCGCGACAAACGTCCCGGGACGCTTCAAACTTACGATTGTCCTTCAAATCGATCGCTTCTCCCATCCGAACGCGCCTGTCATCGGGATTTCGCTCGATCATCCATTGCACCGTTTGTGTTGAAAACGTGCGGCTCTCGGCATCGGTCAACGCGACCAACAACTGCAGGTCAAAGTGACGTTTGCGAATCAGCGTCTGGTAATGTGGTTCGATCAATTCATTGCGTTGAGCTTCTTTCAAGAAGCCGATCAATTTGACGCGCAGCAGATGATCGGATGGATTGGCTTGGACCGTATCTTGCAGCAAATCGATCACGTCGTAGAGACGCCCCACGTCGATCAAGGCTTGGATCGCGTGCTCAACCCGCTGCGGATCGAAGTCGCTGTGCCGAGCAGCCTGGACCATCAGATCAGCCGCTTGCGACGTGCGCCCCATCCTCGCCGCGATCACTGCAACTTCTGTGATCATCGCTGGATCGTCCGGGGCCAATAGCAATGCTCTTGGGGCCATTTCCCAAGCGACGTCCCAGTTGCGATCTGAAACCGCGCGTTGCATCGCCTGGATCGGATCGGACAACTGTTCCTGATCGTTGCCGACCTCGGGTTGAATCGTCTGGTTTACATCGGCGCCACACCCCACGACCCAACAGAATGCGACGAGCAGAAACCAACGTTGCATCGGCGGGACCTTTAGCCTCGCTCCAATCGAATCGAAAGGAGGGCATGGCAGAACGATTTGAAGTGGCAGAATGATACGGGACAGAATAACAATATACCCACTGAAAATTAGTGAACACAACCAATGCCACCTGTGGCCATTCTGCAAGACCCATAGTGTGTGCAAGATATAAGTTGGTTCCATAAAACAACAAAAGCGGCATTTTATGCGGAACATTTCGGCCTCTGCCGCGGTTCACTGCTCTACATGGCTGATAGCAAACCCATCGATGGGCCAGCGAATCAGTTGCCCGCCTAGAAGCAATTCGTTCACCCACCAAACAGGCATTGAAACTTTCCCTGCTTTGGGGAGGTGGTTCGACATCTATCTACGTTCATTGATTGGTATTTAATTCGTTGGATGCGATTAGATCTAGAACGGACCACATTGTGCGTGAGGCTTTTCGTTGGCGTTATCACTTCCTTCTTTGTTTCATTGGAGCACGAAATGGTTCGAACCCGCGCAGCAGGTCGCCCTGCTGGTTTTACACTCGTTGAGTTATTGGTGGTCATCGCCATTATCGGGATCTTAGTAGGGCTTCTCTTGCCCGCGGTCCAGGCCGCTCGAGAGGCTGCACGACGAATGAGTTGCAGCAACAATTTCAAGCAACTCGGTTTGGCAATTCACAATTATCATTCCGCATTCAAGCAACTGCCGCCGTACGGTGGCGGCACGGGCAAAGGACTCGAGACGCCGCCGGCATGGTGGCGTGCGAGCAACACGGCCAATCGCAAAAGCCTGAGTATTTGGGTGCCTTTGACGGCGTACTTTGAGCAGCAGGGCCTGTGGGATCACATTTCCAATCGAAGTATCCAGACGGTGACCGGTGCCGCACCGCCCGGCCCACTCAATTACTGGCCGGCGATGGGACCGAGTCCCAAGTCGTATTCGACCAATCCGGGGTATATCCCTTGGCAGTCGGAGATTCCGACGCTGCGTTGCCCGAGTGACGGAGGATCGGGACTTCCTGGGCGTGGCCGCGTCAACTACGGCGCCTGCTTGGGCGAAGCCCCCAAGAACCAGATCATCTCCCACTTTGACACCGCTCAAATGGTGCCCACGACCAATGCCGGCAATGCGAGAAACGCCAAAACACTTCACCGTGGCATGTTCGCTCCGTATACGAAATTCGCGTTTCGTGATGTGAAAGACGGCTTGTCCAACACGATCGCGTGTGGGGAAATTGTCACCGATCAAGGCGACAAGGCGATCAATGGATCGATCTCGTGGTCTTCCACTGGCGGCGACGACGATCACTTCTTTAATCCGATGCACTGTGTCGATTCCAATGAAATTGATCCGGATCGACCGCGGTTCTGGTGTGATAGCCAAAGCACGGGTGGATGCACTCCGCCGACCAGCGTTGTGGTGGGTGAGACCAATGGCCGCGGCATGAGTTGGGCCTCGGCGTTCCGGACTTCGATTCAAGCCGTCTTTACGGTCCGTCCGCCTAACAGCGAGCTTTGTATCGGACGCTGGGCCGACAATCCCGGCAACTTTTCACCGAGCAGTTTTCATCAAGGCGGGTGCCACGTGCTGATGGGTGACGGTGCGGTCACGTTTATCACCGATTCGATCGAAGCCGGTGACCAGCGGGCCTCGGGGATCTGGTACGACCAGAACCAGTCCCGTCCCGGTGCGGAAAGCCCCTACGGCCTGTGGGGCGCCCTCGGCACCAAGGCTGCCAGTGAAGTGATCGACGAGCAACTGAATCAGTAATCGCTGAATCAGTAAACCCAATTGCAACCTCGGCTCGAAACCATCGCGTCTCGCCCTCGTTCCTAGGGGGCGAGATCTTTATTAACCAGTTAACTATAAAGGTTTTATGATGAGAAAGTATTTCTATATATCGATTTGCATACTCTGTTTGATTCCCGCCGTCGGTTGCGGAGGCTCCGGAGACACGGCGATCGTCGGGCCGCCCGAGACAGAAGCGACCAACGATGTACCGGTTGAAGGCATGAGCGAGGAAGAATACGCCAAAGCGATGCAACAGTCGGCGAGTTAATCGCTGCCACCGATTGTCTCGCATCACACCTACCGGCTATCGTTGCCGGATTGCCTGGGTCAAACGTCCCGGGCAATCCGGGCAGCGGGGTCGCCATTGGATCGCCCGTCTCGTTTTCGTTGCCGATGAATCGATTTGCAAATCACACCCGCGTTGCGGTTCCCGCAGTCGTCGCGGGTCTGTGCATATTGGTGATGTCGTGCCAGTTTGCGACGTTCGATCAGGCTGGCGATCGCGTGGTTGCTCACGATGACGTTGGAGCGACTGAGCCGACCTATGTTGGCAAACAGGTTTGTCGGGAATGCCACCAAGAAAATTTTGAACTGCATCGGCACTCCGGCCACGCCGATACGTTTGCGACAACGCTTGAATCGAACATCGCGAAGAAGTATGCCGAGAAAGCTCTGGATGCCGGAGAGCCGTATGGCGTTTTTCAGTATCGGTTCGGACAAGAGGGGCTGCAGTCCCGACGGACGGCCGATCCCAACGGAGAACCATTTCCGCTGCATTTCGTACTCGGATCGGGACGTAATGCGGTCACCTTGCTCACGTTGATCGACGACAACGGGCCGGATGTCGCCGGGGTCGAACATCGGATCTCTTGGTTCGGGTCACATGGTGATTTCGGATTGACGCCGGGACACGTGGGCCTGGTTCCGCACAACGAACTGGAACATTGGGGCAATGTGGTTCGTGGCGAGAGCGTCAGGCAGTGTGTTGATTGCCACACGACCACCGGCACCATCGTCGGAACGGAGATCATCAATCTGGTCGCCGACGTGAACTGCGAGAAGTGTCACGGCCCTGGCAGTGAGCATGTTCGTCAATCCAGAGCGTCCTCGTCACCGCCGCCGTATTCAGTGGGCCGCGAACAATGGGATTTAGAATCGGAACTGCAATTGTGCGGAGATTGTCATCGGTTGCCGCGCCACATCGACCCGGGAGCGTTACGTGCCTACGCCAACGAATTACTTCGCTTTCAACCCGTCGGGCTGCTGAGAAGCGAATGCTACTTGGAATCCGAAGGCACGTTCATGTGTTCGACGTGCCATAACCCGCATCAAGACTCAAAGACCAAGTCGACAGCCGACTACGAACAGGATTGCCGGAATTGCCATCAACCGGATTCCGACAAGCATGTCGCTTGCAGCGTGTCGCCGACGCACGGTTGTATCGAATGTCACATGCCGGCGAAAACGTTCGAGCAAGGAATGGTCTTTCACGACCATTGGATTCGCGTTCGGGAGGAACCATGAAACCCCTGCCTGGATGCCGTCTGTCTCAAGCATGGTGCCCATGGAGTTGGCCGAAATCGTTTCGACGAGACACTTACTTTGTCGCGACGTGTTTCGGACTACTGATTTGGTTTGCTGGGTGTGAGCACGCAACCCGAGAAACGAACGGCGGCGTGCCTCACTCCGCTGCTTCGACTTCGAACGCTTCAAGCGGCGCGGCCGAAATCCAGGTCCACCAACGGCGGAGTCCTGAACCGAAGCCAAAAGCGCGTCCGATACTTGATGACGCCTCCACGAACGAAGCACGAAAGCCCGCTCCGGCGTCGGCTACTCTGCCGACTAATTCGCTGACGGCGGCCGCAGCGGGCAAACTTGCCACCGAAGCCTTGCGCAGCGGTGACATCGACGCGGCCTACCAACACGTACGGGTGGCGATGTCTCAAACGCCCGAGGATCCGCAAGTGATCTTCTTGATGGCACGCGTGCTGGGGTTGCGCCACCGTTTTCCCGAAGCGGTTCGGATGCTGGATCGGCTGGCGGTCGCGCATCCGGAAACACGTCTGCCCGCGTTGGGCCAGACGTCCGAGTGGCTTGTTCTGCACGGCGACTACGCGGACGCCGAATCACGCTTGCGACGCCTCGTGGATGAAGTGCCCCAAGTCGCGATGCCGCATCGCGCGCTGGCCAACTTGTTGCTCGGGCTGGGCAGACGTCTTGAAGCTGCCGATCACCTGCGGATCATCTGTCGCCAGGGTGACATTCACGAATCAGAGTTGCTGACCCTGTTGAAAGTCTCCATTCCGCTGTCCGGGACACACTCGATCGACCCGCTGAATGGGCGTGCCAAGGCGCTCGATTTGATCGCGCAGAACCAGTTGCATGATGCGCGTCAGGTGTTGCTTGAATCCTCAATCCAAGACGCCGATCAAAACGCGTTGCTCGGACGTGTGCTGGCACTTGTCCAGGATGGCAGGGCGCTTGATGAATGGATGGCACGCAAAAAAATGGACCGCAACGATGTCCATACCTGGTTCGCCTTGGGGACACAGCATGCACGGTCCGGGGACCACGAGTCCGCGACGCGTTGTTTTTGCGAGGTCGTCCTGCAAGACCCGACCGATGGTCAGGCGTATGAATCGCTGAGTCAATCGTTGGCCGAATTGGGACGTGAAGAATCGTCGAATGCTGCGGCCGAGCGTGCCGAGCTGATCGGGCGGACCCAGCTGATCGCCACCGGGTTGAAGCCGTCGGCCGACGAACGTCTGGCCCAGATCGATGAACTCATTCAACGACTTGAGCAATTGCAACGCCATGACGAGGCCCTGGCTTGGCGGTCCGTGCAAGTGCTTTACGGGCAATCGGTGCTGACGAAGCAGCAGGCGATCGAGCGGATGCGGCAGATCGATCAGCGGCGGCAGGAACTTCGAGAGACCGGGGAGTTTGGGCCCAGTGATTCGTTTGTCGTTTGTGGCGTCGGGCTGGGGGGAGAGGTGGGGAGAGTGGAGGCAGAATGATTCGGGGCAGGTGCGCCGGGATA
>NZ_JANZKV010000260.1 GCF_025060895.1 Stieleria sedimenti
CCACCTCCGGGAAGCACGCCTCAAAATCCCACCGACCCCGGCGGGGTCGCAGCGAATGGACTCGCCGGCGGTGCCGCCGTCCGCGTTTTTGAAAGAGTTGATCGAGATGCTGTTTCAATTGGAGTGGCGGCCGGGTCCGAGTGCTTCGGCGCGATTTGCTTCGACACCCTCCGGGGTCGCTTGAGGTGGGTGCCCCGCTGTCCGGAGGTGTCGCTGCGCTCACCTCCGGCTACTGGCTTTGACCCCGCCGGGGTCATCACCACCTGCGCTGGCATTGAGGGGGCTCGCGCCCTGCCGCGATCCTTACAAGTGCACGGGCAAAAACAGCTTGGTTTCACCGGGCCGTTTTTCTGACGGGGGAACGATCCAAGCGGGCGTCTCGCCTTCGGCCAGGCTGCCGGCGACGCTCGATTTGAAGCGTGCGACGATTTGTCCGAGCATTTCGCGTTGGCTGGAAGCCGACACCTCAATTCCTGCCAAATTGGCGACGCGACCACGAAACACGCCGTCGTCGCAGGCGAAATAGACAATGCAACCAAATGCCGGCGCGGTCGGTGCTGTGGATTCGACCGGCAATCCCGTTTCCGGTGGCGGTTTTGTCGAAGGTCGGTCGGTCGGGGACGTCTCGTCCACCTCGTCGGTTGGTGTCGGGTCGCTGGGGTTCAACATCGGTTGCTCCTGCGGCGCGGTCGAATGGGTCTGGGGTGTCGCCGCTCGATCGAGATAAAACGGCTTGGCAGAAAAAAACCTTAGCAGAAAACGGTGCATGCAAAGTCAATTGCGACACGATTGCCTTTACAATACAGCAGCGTGATCTTCTTGCCCACCAAACTCCCATTCCTCAAAAACTCGCCGGTCGACGACGCACGTGTCGTATCGCCGCCCGCCGAGTTGATCATTCCGAAAGGACCATCAGATGGAAAATCATCCTAGCCGACGTAACTTCTTGAAGACTTCCACTGCTGCGGCCGCCGGCGCGACCCTGACCAGCACCATCGCCCGCACCGCACACGCCCAAGGGAGCGACGAAATCAAGTTTGCCCTGATCGGGTGCGGCGGCCGCGGAAATGGCGCTTCGGTCAACATCTTCAAATCCGGCGGAAACACCAAGTTGGTTGCCGTTGCCGATGCGTTTGATGGCAAGGCTTCGGCCACGATCAACTCCCTGTCCAAGCGTTACAAGGACAAGGTCGATGTACCGGCCGATCGCAAGTTCGTCGGACTCGATGCCTACAAGAAGCTGCTCGAAGTCGACGCCGACCTGGTCATCATTGCCACGCCTCCCGGCTTCAAACCGCAACAATTCGAAGCGGCTGTCAAAGCTGGCAAGCACATCTTCATGGAAAAACCGGTCGCCTCCGATGCCACCGGCGTCCGACGTGTCTTGGCCAGCGTTGAAGAATCCAAGAAGAAGAACTTGATGGTCGGCATCGGTCTGCAACGCCGTCACGAAGCTCAGTATCTGGAAACGATCGGACGGATCCACGACGGCGCGATCGGTGACGTGATCGCCACCCGCGTGTACTGGAACGGCGGCGGCATCTGGTACCGCAACCGAACCGAAGAGCAGACCGAAATGGCATTCCAGTGCAACAACTGGTACCACTTCAACTGGCTTTCCGGCGACCAGATCTGCGAACAACACATCCACAACCTGGACGTCGGTTGCTGGCTCAAAGGCGAGTACCCCGTCGAGTGCAACGGCATGGGTGGACGCGAGCAGCGGATGGATGGCGATCCGACCAAGAGCCAGATCTTTGACCACACCTTCTGCGAATACACCTTCGCCGATGGCACCAAGATGTTCAGTCAAGGCCGTCACTTGAAAGGTTCTTGGACGCACGTGGCCGAGTACGCCCACGGCACCAAGGGAACCGCCGACGTGTCCGGATCGCAAATTTCCGGTGAAGGCGGTGATTGGAAATTCAGTGGCGAGCGTCAACAAGGCCACCAGCAAGAACAGAACGATCTGATTGCGGCACTCGGCCGCGGAGAGATCTACAACGAAGGCGAATACGGCGCGCTGTCGACGTTCACCGCCATCCTGGGCCGCGAAGCGTGTTACAGCGGCAAGGTCATCAAGTGGGATGACCTGCTGAACAAGGGACGCGAGTTGGCACCCGGGATCGATGACTACACCATCGACACCCCACCGCCGGAGTCGGCACTGCCCGGACCCGACGGCAAGTACCCGATTCCCGTCCCGGGCCAGTACGACCCCTTCGCGTGATGCGAGCGAGTGGGAATCGCCTGAAGGCTGGACACCACATGCGCTGGTGTCCAGGCTTTAGCCGC